>CAIKWU010000604.1 GCA_903831155.1 uncultured Planctomycetaceae bacterium
CCGTCAGAGATCGCCGGCCGCGAACGCCTGCCCGTCGTTGCGGCGGCAGGCCCGCTCGAACACGACCGGATCGACGCCATAACTCACCCAGCGAGTCGAGCCGTCGCCCATGACGAAGCATACGCCGCTGGAGTGCGAGGAGCCGAAGACGTCGGAGGAGGCTTTCGGATTCGTTCCGGTGATCGACGGATGTAATAGATCAGGCTTTGGTACGTTGGCTTGGCTCCCGACCCGCCGCACTTCGGTGTCGGCCCAGCCAGACGAGGCGTAGTTCTCGTTCTCGTCATAGGGCGTGGCAAAGTCACGGGGATTGATCTGCTTCTCGCCGAGCATGATCGTGTTCGAGAGGCCATCGCGAGCATGCGCCGGCCGCACCTGGCCGGCTCCGGTGCGGATGATGAGGCCGGAGAGGCTCGCGAACGGTGCAACCCCGGCGGTTGGTGGGCTTTTGCGGTCGCCTGAAATACCGCCGACGTTCGCCGCGTAGTCCGTCCGCGCACGCCCGAGATCGGCCTGGCCAGGCGAGCGCCGCGTGGGGCAGTACATGATCGGAATCGGCGTGCTGCGGACGACCGCGTGGCCGGCGGCGGTCAGCGGCTGGTCGAAGATCGCCTGCCCCTCGATGAACGGCAGAATGTGGTAGCCCCACGACCACTCCACGCGGTCGATGTCAGCCGGACAGGCTTCGCCCCCACCGGGCAGCGCTGGTCCGTCCGTGCATTGCTTGTGGCTGGGTTGCTGCCCCCCGGCCTCGTAGCAGGCATCCTTGCCCGCCGGCGGGAAGTATCCGGTCGATTCCATGAAATGAGTCGCGCCCAGCCCGAGCTGCCGCACGCCGGAGGCGCAGCTCGTCCGCCGAGCCGACTCCCGCGCCGACTGCACCGCAGGCAGCAGCAGTCCGATGAGCACGGCGATGATCGCGATCACCACCAGCAGTTCCACGAGCGTGAAACCGCGACTCCCATGTCTCTGGCGTTCCATGCAACGACTCCCCGTTGAAAACGACCCCACATTCTTAAGTGTAGCCGTTGTCGGGGGGCAAATCCAAGCCATTTACAGGCTCGAGGGATCGATCACGTTGCCGTCTTTGCGGTTGGCCAGCCGCCCGTGGGTCGTCGGGTCGATCGTGTACGAAATCGCCTGCACGGAGCCGTCGCAGAACACCATGTTGAACACGGCCGCATGGGGACCGCCGAAGTTGCGGATCACGTCCACGGTCGCCTCGTCGTTCCTGGCAGGCCACGAGACACTCGCCCCCCGGATGATGTCGCTGTTGGCGCCGACATAGATGGTCTCGTTGTCGCCGTCGCTCGCGCCGCTTGTGTAGGCGCTCTTCGCCAGATACTTCTCGCCGGCGAAATACGTGTTGGAGAGGCCGTCACGGACGGATGCCGCCGGGACGGAGCTCAGCACGAAGACCACGCCCGTGGGCTGGGTTGCGGGGTTGGCGCTCACGGTGCGCTGGTGGGCGTCGAGCTGGGCGGCTGTCAGGGCGGCGCTTGGCCCGCACTTGTCATTGGTGCCGCAGGAGGGCGACCAAAGACCGGATGGCGGCTCGTAGTCGCGGTCGCCGCCGTTGGCCGCGTAGTCGGTCTTGGCGACCGCGCCCACCAAGCCCGTGTCGATGTACGTGGAGTGCTCGTGGGGATAGGCCTGCACCGGTCGCCGCGACGGGCAGATGAACATCGCGAGCGGCGTGGCGACGAGCGTCGTCCCCGCCGCGGTCCGGGTGCTGCCCGTCTTGCCGGACTGCAGGTCGTGGAGCGGCTGCTGCTCCATGAACGGCAGGATGTTGTAGACCCAGCCGCCGGGCTGGAGATGGTTGAAGCCCCGGTCGGGATCGCCGATCCAGCCCCAGCCCCAGCCACCGGCGGGGAAGTGCTTGTGGCTGCTCTCGTGCTGCAGCGCCGCCGTGGAGAGTTGCTTGAGATTGTTGCGGCACTGCGTCATCCGGGCCGACTCGCGGGCCGCCTGCACGGCCGGCAGGAGCAGGCCGATCAGGACGGCGATGATCGAGATCACCACCAGGAGTTCGACGAGGGTGAAACCATGTAGGGGGCGAGGGCATGCGTTCGCATACCCTCTCAGTGGTTGCCTAGACCGTTTCCCCCTGACATGGAGTTCACAATGGTCGCTCGAA
>CAIKWU010000605.1 GCA_903831155.1 uncultured Planctomycetaceae bacterium
CATCAGGACGTTGAACTTGCCCCCGTAGAGCGGCACGAGGATGCCGCCGATCAGGCCCATGTCGTGGAAGCTCGGCAGCCAGAACACGCCCGACTGGCTCCGCGTGATCTCGAAGGCCTGCATGATCCGCAGCGAGTTGTGGAGCAGGTTCTCGTGCGAGAGCATCACGCCCTTGGGCGTGCCGGTGGAGCCGCTGGTGTATTGCAGGAAGGCGAGGGTGTCGCCGTCGATGTCGGGCCGGTCCCAGCGGTCGGCCCAGCTCGGCTCGAGTTCGCTGTCGACCTTCCAGATCAGATGCTCGAGGCTCGGGGCGGCGGCCCGCAGGCTGTCGAAGCGATCGAGCACGTCACGGGTCGTCAGGGCGACGGAGGCGTTGGCGTCGGTCGCGATGGCCTCGATCCGCTCGACCGAGCGGTTCTTGCGGGGCGGATAGGCGGGCACGGCGATCGCGCCGCCGTAGAGGCATCCCATGAACGCCGCGATGAAGTCGAGCCCCGACGGATAGAGCAGCAGCACCCGCTTGCCCACCATCCCCTGGTCCAACAGCCACGCCCCGACCGCCCGGGCCTTCCGGTCGAGCTGGGCGTAGGTGATGTTGAGCTCCTCGTGTTCGCCGTCGACGAGGAACGTGAAGGCGCGGTCATGGGGCCTGTAGGCCGCCCGCTGCCGCAGGAGGTCGACGATCGTGGGCGCGAACGACGCTTCGTTGGTGGGATTCGGGATCACGCGCGGACGACCTCCCCCTCTCGTTGCCCGGCGGGCCGGCTCACCAGGGCGTTGGAAACGCTCCAAGGGCCGGACGCAGGGCCGACGGTGGGACTTCGGCAGGAAAACACCCGGTCGCCCACATTTTAGCCCTCCCGCCCAACCAACCGGAATTTGCGGACGGGGCGGCCGAAACGCGGTTTCGGGCGTGTTTTTGGCACTTTCTCGCTCGATGCGTGGGGGGCTGCGCAAGGTTTGAGGGCTCGGCGGCGTCACGGCGGATGCGGGACGGGGCGCCCCGTCTGGAGCGGTTCGGGCCTGTTGTCCGAACGAGGGGCGGCCTGTCCCTGTTGGCGGGGAGCGCTGCAGCAGCTCACGCGTCGCCGAAGAATGCCTTCGCGAGCTGCACGAACTCATCGGGCGGGATGTCCTCAGCCCGGATGTTGGCGGGGAGACCGAGCGACGCGTAGACCCGCTCCACGGTGTCGCGGGCCACGGCGGTCTGCTTCCCGCCCGCGAGGCGGAGGAGCACGCCGCGAAGCACCTTGCGACGGTGGCAGAACACGTCGCGGACGAAGTCGTGAAACCGGTCGAGATCGCCGATCGCGGCCCGGCGCCCGGGCTCGATGTCGAGCCGCACGATCGCGGATTCCACCTTCGGCCGCGGCCAGAACACGCCCGGCGGCAGCACGCGGACGATCTCGCCGCGGCACTGCGCCCCGACCCACACGGAGAGGGCGTTGTAGGAACTGGTGCCCGCCACGGCCGTCATCCGCTCGGCCATCTCACGCTGCACCGTCACCACGGCCACGTCGAAGGGCCGCGGCCGGGCGAGCAGGTTGGAGATCACCGGCGTGGCGATGCAGTAGGGCAGGTTGGACACCAGCAGCAGTCGGCCATGCGGTGAGGCCGTCAGGGCGGCGTCGAGGGTGTCGAGGAGCGCCGGGGCGAAGCGATGCTTGCTGGCGAGGGCGTCGCCCTCGACGAGGGTGACGTTCTCGCGATCGACGAGCCGCTCGCGTGCCAGTTGGGCGAGCCGTGGGTCGATCTCGGCCGCGACCACGTGCGATGCCGCGGCACTCGTCCGCTCCGTGACCACGCCCGTGCCCGTGCCCACCTCCAGCACCACGTCGGCGGGCTCGATCATCGCCGAGCGGACGAGCAGATCGACGAGGTTCAGGTCGACGAGGAAGTTCTGGCCACGGCGGGCGTCGATCGTGAAGCCGACCTGCTTGAACAGGTCCTTCAGGTAGGCCGTCGTCTGCCGCGGCTGCGGGGTCTCGGCGGCGGGCTCGTGGTCGTGCGTCATGGGGCGGCCTGCCGCGCCGCCAGCCAGCGGTCCACGTATTTGAAGACGAGGTCGGTCTCGAGGTTCACGCCGTCGCCCACGGCCAGGGCGCCGAGCGTGGTGTGGGCGAGCGTGTGCGGGATCAGGGCCACGCTGAACTCGGCCGGGGTCACGTCCACGAGCGTGAGGCTGACGCCGTCCACGGCCACCGATCCCTTGCTCGCCATCTGCGCGAGCAGCTGCGGCGGCGCCGCGAACCGGCAGGTGACCCAGTCGCCCTCCTGGACTCTCGACGCGAGCCGACCCATGCCGTCGACGTGCCCCGTGACGAGGTGGCCGCCGAGGCGGTCGGAGAGCCGCAGCGAGCGCTCGAGGTTCACCCCTGCGCCAGGCCGGAGGCTGCCGAGCGTGGTCCGTGCGAGCGTTTCAGGGCCCAGTTCGAACGTGAGTTGAGCGCCGTCGATTCGCACCACGGAGAGGCAGCAGCCGCTCGTGCAGATGCTGTCGCCGAGAGTCGCGTCGGCGGCGATCGATCCGGCCTCGACGACGAGCCGCAGCCCCGGCGGCTCGGGCACGGCTGCGACGACGCGGCCGAGCGATTCGACGAGGCCGGTGAACATGCTGGTGTGTGGCGATCGCGGGGAGGGACGCACGAGATGGGTGCGAGGATACCCGCGGGCCGGCCGGGGCGACAGCCGGCCGCCGCCCACCGGGTTTGCCCTTGCTTCCCGGGGCGCGGCTGGCACAATGCGGCGGCTTGGCGGCTGCTGGATCGCCGCCCGCTTCGACCATATCCGTTCCCTCCAGAGGTCTCCCGCATGTCCACGATCATCGACGTCCACGCCCGCCAGATCCTCGACAGCCGCGGCAACCCCACGATCGAGGTCGATGTGGCCCTGGCCGACGGGGCGAGCGGCCGCGCGGCGGTCCCGTCGGGTGCGAGCACCGGCGCCCACGAGGCCTGGGAGAAGCGCGACGGCGACAAGGGCGTCTATCTCGGCAAGGGCGTGCTCGAGGCCGTCGAGAACGTGAACACGCGGATCGCCGAGGAGCTCGAGGGCTGCGACGCCCTCGACCAGACGACCGTCGACGAGCTGATGCTCGAGCTCGACGGCACGCCCAACAAGAAGGAACTGGGCGCCAACGCGATCCTGGGCGTGTCGCTCGCCGTGGCCCATGCGGCCGCCGAGCACTGCGGCCTGCCGCTCTACCGCTACCTCGGCGGCGCCACCGCCCGCCTGCTGCCCGCCCCGATGATGAACATCATCAACGGCGGAGCCCACGCCGACAATCCGCTCGACGTGCAGGAGTTCATGGTGATGCCGCTGGGCTTCGACACGTTCGACGAGGCCCTCCGGGCGGGTGTCGAGACGTTCCACGCCCTCAAGAAGGTGCTCAAGGACAAGAAGCTCTCGACGGCCGTGGGCGACGAGGGAGGTTTCGCCCCGCACATCGGCACCTGCGCCGAGGCCCTGGAGGTGATCCTCGCCGCGATCTCGAACGCCGGCTACAAGCCGGGCAAGGAGATGTTCATCGGGCTCGACGTCGCCGCGACGGAGCTCTTCGACGCCAAGACCGGCACCTACACGATCGAAGGCAAGTCGCTCGATTCGGCCGGCATGGTCGACTTCTTCGCGAGCCTCGCCAGCCGCTACCCGATCGTGTCGATCGAGGACGGCTGCTCGGAGGACGACTGGAAGGGCTGGAAGCTGATCAGCGAGAAGCTCGGCGAAAAAGTGCAGCTCGTTGGCGACGATCTGTTCGTCACCAACTCCGAGCGGCTCGGCCGCGGCATCGCCGAGGGCATCGCCAACAGCATCCTCGTAAAGGTGAACCAGATCGGCACGCTCACCGAGACGATCGCCGCCGTGTCGCTCGCCCACCGCTCCGGCTACACCTCGATCGCCAGCCATCGCAGCGGCGAGACGGA
>CAIKWU010000606.1 GCA_903831155.1 uncultured Planctomycetaceae bacterium
CTGCACTTCAAGGGCGGCGCGGTGGGCAAGACGGCGGCGATCGTCGACTGCCTGCAGCCCTACTACTTCCACACGCACCTCGTGGGCAGCGAGGGGAGCCTTCTCGACGACCGCTTCCACTCGATGAAGCTCAAGGCCGACAAGGGCCACTGGAGCAAGCTGTCGATGAAGATGCTCGACTCGGGCGACGTCAGCGACCACCCCTACCAGGCGCAGTTTCAGGCCTTCTTCGACGCCCTCGACGCCGGCCGTGACATGCCGCTGACGAGCTTCAAGGAGGCGAAGAAGACGTTCGACGTGATCTTCGCCGCCGACCAGAGCGCGTCCCAGGGCGGCCAGCCGGTGCGACTGGGCTGAGAAACGACGCGGGAGTTCCAGTGAGTGTGGATAAGCTCGCGCGAGGCTCTTCAGCGCTTCAGTCAGGACGGTCGAGCAGCCGGTCGGGGGCACGCGCAGGCGTCGGGGAGATTTGTGCCTCGCGGTGCCCGCTCGGTACCGTTGGGGCGGTGAAATCACAAATCCCCCCGGCGACGAGCATGTCACCGCCGGCTGCGGCGCGGTCACTCACGACTCTCCTCCAATGAAAGGCACCTCGATGGCTCGCACGATTTCGCTCGCGATCGGGCTCGCACTCATCGCCACGGTCGCGACCGCGGCCCAGCCTGAGGTCGCACCCGCCGGCTGGACGGCGCTCTTCAATGGCCGCGACCTGGCCGGCTGGCGGGGCAGGCCCCACTTCGATCCCGCCAAGGAGGCCGAGGGCACGCCCGAGGAGCGGGCGAAGCGGCAGGCCGAATGGAATGCCGACATGGCGAAGCACTGGAGCGTGAAGGACGGCGTGATCGTCAGCGACGGCCACGGCGTGTTTCTCACCACCGACCGCGACTATGGCGACTTCGAGTTCACGCTCGAGTGGATGCTGCCGGCGTCGTGTGCCGACAGCGGCATCTATCTCCGCGGCAACCCGCAGGTGCAGATCTGGGATCCGGCCTGCGAGCGGGATTTCAAGCACGGCTGCCAGAAGGGCTCGGGCGGGCTCTGGAACAACCCCGCCGACTCGACCGGCAAGTGGCCGCTGGTGAAGGCCGACAAGCCGATTGGCGAGTGGAACACGACCCGGATCACGATGAAGGGGGATCGCGTGACGGTGGTGCTCAACGACAAGGTGGTGGTGGACGATGCGCCGCTCGCCAACTACTTCCAGAAGGGGCAGCCGCTGCCCGCCCGCGGCCCGATCCAGATCCAGACGCACGGGGCGCCGATGCACGTCCGCAACGTGTTCGTTCGCGACCTCGGCACGTTCGACCTCGCGTCGCCCGGCTGGCGGGATCTCGGCGAGGCCGACTTCGCGAACGTCAACACGAATGCCGACACGTGGGCATGGACGCCCGACGGCGTGACATGCACCGGACAGCCGGTCGGCGTGATCCGCAGCAGGGAACCGGTCACCGACTTCGAGATGTCGCTCGAGTGGCGGCACCTCTCGGATGGCGGGAACTCGGGCGTGTTTCTCTGGGCCCCGAAGCAGGCCCTCGACTCGATCAAGCCGGGGCAGCTGCCCCCGGGGGGCATCGAGGTGCAGGTGCTCGACCACGGCTACACCGCCAAGTACGAGAAGTCGACCGGCAAGAAGGCCACCTGGTTCACGACCGACGGCGACGTCTTTCCGGTGGGCTCGTCGAAGATGAAGCCGTTTCCGCCCACCGCCCCCGGCGGCGGCCGCAGTTTTCCGAAGGAGAGGCACTCGCGGGGCACGCCCGAGTGGAACCACTACTTCATCCGCGCCGTCAAGGGGGAGGTGCGGCTCTGGGTGAACGGCCACGAGGTGTCGGGGGGCTCGGACTGCACGCCCGCCACCGGGTATCTTTGCCTCGAATCCGAGGGGGCCCCGGTGGAGTTTCGCCGCATGAAGATCAGGGAGATCGCCGCCGAAGCCGTCGCGTCCGCCGCCCCGCCCGCGGGCGCGGATGGCTTCGTGGACTTGTTCGACGGGAAGTCCCTCGCCGGTTGGCAGGGGGCGGTCGCTGGCCACCACGTGGTGGACGGCGAGCTCCGCTCCAAGCCCGGCGTGGGAGGCAACCTGCTGACCACGGGTGAGTATGGCGACTTCGAACTGCGGTTCGACTTCAAGCTCACCCCCGGGGCGAACAACGGCCTGGGCATCCGGGCGCCGGCGAAGGGCGACGCAGCGTTCGAGGGGATGGAGATCCAGATCCTCGACGACGCCCATCCGAAGTACGCCGGCCTCAAGGACTGGCAGGTCCACGGCTCGATCTACGGCGTGGTGGCGGCCGAGCGCGGCTGCCTGAAGCCGGCCGGCGAGTGGAATGAGGAGACCGTCACCGTGCGCGGCACCCGCGTGAAGGTGGTCGTCAACGGGCGGACGATCGTGGATGCCGACACGGCCCCTTTCCGGGACGGCCAGCCCACTCCCGACGGCCGGCCGCATCCGGGACTCGCGCGGACGAAGGGGCACGTCGGCTTCCTCGGCCACGGCGACGAGGTCCACCTCCGCAACATCCGGATCCGCGAACTGGCGAACTGACCCGCCGCCGGGGCGGAGGTCGCCTGCGATCAGGTGATCGACGGCAGGGAAGCAGTCCGCCGGGGCTTCGTGATCGATCCGGGCTGCTCGGCCGCAAGGGCGATGAAGGCCAACTCCATCGTGGAGAGTTCGGCGCCGCCCATGGCTGAGGCCGTCGGCACGGAGGCGGCTGGCACCAACTCCGCCTGCTCGAAATATGGACCGACGTCGTAGAGGCCGGTGCCGATGAGTTCGCTGATGTCGAGCGAGTCGACGAGTCCGTCGTAGTTGAAGTCGCCCTGACGCCAGACGGCGCCCGGGGGGCCGTCGTACATGCCCCCGGCGAACAATTCGCCGATGTCGATCGCATCGACGAAGCCGTCGAGGTTCGCGTCGCCGGGGGCCGTGAAACCGAACGTCAGCACGCCGCCAGCGTCGATCCAGCCGATGGACCTCGGCCGGCCGGCTGCGATGTCGGAGGCGACCGCGGTCGAGACGATGCCGGTCGTCCCGGCCCAGCTGCCGTCAGCGCGGCCGGCCGCCAGCGCCGCCTGGAGCGCCATGGCCGTCATGCCCGTGGAAACGGTGATGGGGGAGCGGCCGACGTCGATCCGCCCCTGCAGCGTGAGCCCCGGCAGCGACACGCCCGCCCCGGCGAGGTCGAACGTGAGCCGCGCCCCGGCCCGCACGGTCACCGCGCCCGCTCCGAGAGCCGCAGCGTTGCGGACGACCACCTCGCCCTCCTCCACGACGAGGCCGCCGGAGAACGTGTTCGCGGCGGTCAGCACGAGCGTGCCGGTGCCCCGCTTGGTGAGCGACTTGGTGTTGGAAATCACGCCGGAGATCACCAGGTCTTCGTCGGCGGCGCCGTTGGCCACCGAGAGGATCGCGTTGCCCGCGAGGTTGAACTTCGAGTCGATGCGGGCCGACGTCGCGGCGGCGTCGAACGTCATCGTGCCGCCCCAGTTCCGCAGCTCGCCTCCCGTCACGCGTCCGCCGGTCATTCGCAGCGTGGTGACGTAGTTCTCCGCGCCCAGCAGGAGCGTGCCGCCGTTGACCCAGACGGTGTTCTGATCGACCCCGAGCGAGTGGGCTCCGGCCGTCTGCAGCGTGGCTCCGGCGTTGACGGTCACCTGGTTCCGCTGGCCGAAGGGATTCACGTACCAGCCGCCAGCTCCGACGTACCACGTGCCCGCGTCGATCGTCAGCCCGCCGGTGAAGTTCGCGTTGACCGTCTGCCGGAGCGTGCCAGGCCCCGCCTTGCGGATGCCGTCGGCTCCCGCCAGGGCGGCCGCCATCGTGGCGGTGCGGTTGTCCACGATCACGAGCGGCGTGCCGCTGGTGACGTCGAGCGTGAGCGTGCCGCCGGTCCCCGCGCCGACCGTCCAGTCGGCGTCGGGGGTCGTGTCGGCGAACACGAGACCGCCTGCGGTCCGTGCGCCGTCGAGGGTGACGGTGGCGGCGGCGGCGAGATCGAGCGACGCCAGGTTGGCGATTGCGTTCGCGGCCCCCGGCATCGTGCCCGCCTGCCAGTTCGCCGCCGTGCCCCATGACCCGCCCGCCGCGTTGGTCCAGGTCGCGATCGTGCCGACCTGCACGCGGGCCGTGGCGGAACGGCCGCCCGCCTGGGCCGTGATCGTGGCCGATGTCGCCGTGGCAGGGGCGGTGTAGAGCCCCGCCGTCGAGAGCGTGCCGGCGCCCGTCGCCGGCGCGAGGCTCCACGTGGCGGCCACGGCCGTGCCCAGCGAGTCGCCGAACTGGTCGGTCTCGGTCGCCGTGAACTGGCGGGTTGCGGCGGTCGCCACCGCGACGGCCGCCGGCGCGACGACCAGGCCGCTCGCCGTCGGCACCACGTTCACCGTGACGCTCGAGGTGATGAAGGGCAGGCCCGGCGTGGCCGTGTCGGCGACCGTCGCGGTGAAGGTGTACGTGCCCGCCTTCGAGAATGTCGCGACGACGCTCGTTGCGGCGGATGTCCCGTTGGTGGAGAACGCGGGCGCCGCGGCGCCCGCCGGAAGCGACGTAGCTGCCCATGTGCAGGTGAGGGAAGACGGATCCACGCCGTTGGTGGCGGTGGCCTCGACCGAGAGCGTCGTCGTCGTGCCCGTGACCGTGGCCGGTGAGGCCGAGGCGGCCGTGGCCAGGGCGGGGGCCAGCGGTGCGAGCACGTCGGTCACGCGGCCCTTGTCGTTCACCGTGAAGCGATACTCGTGGCCGTTCACGGTGACGCCGTCGAGGTAGCCCCACTGGTTGCGGCTGAGCGCGGCGAAGGAGATGACCCGGTCGGAATAGCCGTCGTTCTCGCAGAGCTGCATCTTGTTGAAGCCCTGCGAGAGCACGTCCATGTACATGAGCACCTCGGTGAGGTTGCTCTCGTACCCCCGATACCAGCGGTTGACCGCCACCTCCAGCCTCCCCTCGCCGCTGTTCCAGAACTGGTTTGCCTGGGTGGCGAGGCTCTCCTGCGAGTTGTCGAGGAACCAACGGATGTTGCCCCGCATGAACCCGTAGGTGTTCCAGGCGGCGCCGGGACCGGTCGCATAGAAGGCGTCGAGCGTGGTGGCCCAGGCGTCGGTGCCGTTCCACCAGCCCTGCTGCCGCCAGAGGGCCTGCGTGAGCGACGCGCTGTACCAGCCGGTCGTCGGGTCGGCGACGAGGTAGTTCGTGCCCGTGGCGTCGTGGCCGCCGGCGTGGACCAGCACCTGGCCCCAGCGGCGTCGAAGGTCGGGAGACTGGTTCACCCAGGCGTCCATGTCGTGCATGATCTCGTGGTGCACGACGGTCATGAACCAGTTCTCGGCCCCGCGGTTCCCGATCACGGCCTGGGCGTCGCTGCCGAACCCATACTCGCTCGAGCCGTTGTCGGGATAGCCGTTGAACCCGTTCTTGAGGTGGCCGCGCACGAGATAGGTCTTCCCACCGAGCCAGTCGGCCATCGTGATCCCGGTGCCCGGGTAGACGTTCCTCGGCACGTTGCGGACCGACTGGTAGATCGCCTCCGCCCCGGCGGGGTTCCGGTAGTTGTCGATGAGAAACAGGCCCAGATCCTCGGCGAGCTTCCGGTAGGAGCCACCGGCCTGTCCCCGAGACGGGAACTGGGCCGCGTCGCAGATCGCCGCCCGCGTCGCCGGGCTGTAGTAGTCGGTCAGCAGCGCGGTGAGCCAGGTCTGGGCCGCGAGCGACGGGATGCCCGGGTGAACGGTCGTGTCGAGCGTCTGCAGCCGCATCAGCTGCGGGTAGGTCTGCATCTGGGCGATCAGGCCGGCGCGGATCGTGGCCTTCTGTGACGGTGTGGCGAGATTCACCACGTAGTCGTAGAGGGCTCCCTCGAGCCGCTGCAGCGTCGCCTTCTCCGTCGCGTTGGCGGCGTCGGCGAGCCACGTGCCCAGGTTCGTGGGATGGGCGGCGAGGATCGCGTCGATTCCGGCGAGGTAGGTCTGGCCGCTCTGACCGTAGCCGACGTAGAGCGTGCCGGGGTTCTCGCCCCCCGCGACGAGGTCGATCGTCCCGTCGCCGTTCAGGTCGGCGAAGTCGACGATCGGACCGTTGGCGAGGCCGTGAAAGTCGACCGTCGCGCCGGCCGCGTCGGTGACCGTGAACGTGGCCGAGGCGGGCAGCAGCGGCAGGGCGGCCGAGCCGGTGTTGATTCGGTAGGTGATCGTGCCCCAGTTGTAGGAGTCGACGAGGTCCGGGATGCCGTCGCGGTTCACGTCGACGATCCGGGCGTTGAGGTTGTAGGAGCCCGAGAGCGTCCGCCCCGTCGAGTCGATCGACGTCGAGGCGGTGCCAAACCGCGGCGTGGCCGATGTCCCCACGTTGAGGGCCACCTGCGCGTTGCCGGAATAGGAGCCGGTGACCACGTCGGGCCGCCCGTCGCCGTTCCAGTCGGCGACGTCGCAGCGGATGTTGGCCGCCACGAAGTCCGACGTGCCGTTGCTCGCCTTGAGGATCGTGCCGGCCGCAAACACCGGGCTCACCGCGGTGCCCGTGTTGCGATACCACCGCACCTTCAGGTCGCTCGTGCCGACCAGCACGAGGTCGCGGCGACCGTCGGCGTCCATGTCGACCACCGAGAGGGCGACCCGCCCCGTGCCGACCTGGATGTCGACGCCGGCCGCCTGCACCCGCACGCCGGCGGCGAACGCGGGCGCCGTGAGCGTGCCGGTGTTGCGGAGGTAGATGACGCGGCCCGCGCTGCCGACGAGCACGTCGGTCAGCCCGTCGCCGTTGAAGTCGACGAGCCTGGGAACGGCCGTCGTGCCGGCGCCGAGGTCGAGCGCGGCCCCGCCGGCCTGCATCCGCGCGAGGTTCACGAAGTTCGTGGTCGACCAGTCGCCCGACGGCCTGATCACGCTCACCGCCATGGTGCCGGTCGCCGTGCCGCCGCGGCCGTCGCCGATCGTGAAGGTGAAGGAGTCGGGGCCGGTGTAGCCCGCGGCCGGCGTGTAGGTGAAGGTGTCGTCGGCGTTCCGGACGGCCGTGCCGTAGGCGGGCTGGGTGAAGGAGGCCAGCGACAGCGTGTCGGACTCGACGTCGAACTGCCCGTAGAGCACGTTTGGCGTGCGGGTCGCGGTGCCGGCCTCGACCACGACGGATCGGCCGAAGACCTTCGGCGGCTGGTTCGGGAAGGGGTCAGGC
>CAIKWU010000607.1 GCA_903831155.1 uncultured Planctomycetaceae bacterium
AAGATGTCCTTGAAGCGGCCGTCGTAGGCCTTGAGGATCGTGTTCTTCGTGGAGAGGTAGACCGGGTAGCTCCGCGCGAGGCCGTAGCGGAAACTCGCCCGGGCGAAGTCGCGGATCGAGTCGTCGAGGTTGTACATCGCCATCGCCACGCCGGGCGACGGAAACTCGTAGACCTTCATCTCCATCGGCTTCGAGCCGTCGGCCGGGGTGAAGGTGAGGGTGAGGGTGCCCTTGCCCGGAATCTTCACGTCGGTGGCGCGGTACTGGTCGCCGAAGGCATGGCGGCCCACCACGATCGGCTTCGTCCAGCCGGGCACGAGCCGCGGAATGTTCTTGATGATGATCGGCTCGCGGAAGATCACGCCGCCGAGGATGTTGCGGATCGTGCCGTTGGGGCTCTTCCACATGCTCTTGAGGCTGAACTCCTTCACCCGGGCCTCGTCCGGCGTGATCGTAGCGCACTTCACGCCCACGCCGCACTCCTTGATGGCGTTGGCCGCGTCGATCGTCACCTGGTCGGCGGAGGCGTCGCGATTCTCGATCGAAAGGTCGTAATACCTGATCTCGAGATCGAGGTAGGGCAGGATCAGTTTGTCCTTGATGAACTGCCAGATGATCCGCGTCATCTCGTCGCCGTCGAGGTCGACCACCGGGCCCTTGACCTTGATCCTGCCTGCCATGCTCGCACTCCTGCGGGGTGAACGGTGGCGATGTTGTACCAATCGGGAAGGCGTGCGCCGCGGGGGCTTCACGCCACAACGACCGCCGCGAGGATCTCGGCCGCGGTGCCGACCTGGGCGAGGTCGATCCACTCGTCTGCCGTGTGGGCCTGGGCGATGGAGCCGGGCCCGAACACGACACTCGGCACGCCGGCGGCCGTGAAGATGCTGGCGTTGGTGCCATAGCGGGCGGCCGTGCGGGCCGCGGTCGCGCCGCGGGAGCGGGCCGCGGCAGCGAGCTTCTCGACCCATACGGCAGCCTTGGGGTCGCCCGTGGCGTCGGCGAGGCCGGCGCTCTCGAGGAATGGTTCGTCGTGCTCGATCCTCGCATCACCGCAGGCGGCCGTGATCCGGGCGATCGCCTCGGCCCGGGCCTCCTGCGGCGATTCACCCGGCAGCACCCGCCGCTCCACTTCCAGGACCGTGAGATCCGGCACGAGGTTCACCCCCGCGCCGCCGCGGATCGTGCCGAGGTTCAGCGTGGGCGGGCCGCAGGGATGATCGGCGTGACGCGTGAGCAGGTCGCAGGCGAGCGCCTCGAGCGCGAGGATGACGCGGCCCGCCGGGTAGATCGCGTTGGAACCCTGCTCGGGAAACGCGCTGTGGCAGGCGCGGCCGTGCACGCGAATCCGCCAGCGAATCGCCCCCTTGTGCTGCATCACGAGATCGAGCCCGGTTGGTTCAGACACGACGGCCAGTGCCGGCCGGCGACCGACGACTTTCCGGGCGGCGGCGTCCGTCGCCGGCGCGTCGGGCTGGGCCGGCTCCCAGAGTCGGGCCAGCGCCCGCGCGCCCGAGAAGCCGAACTCCTCGTTGACGGTGGCGGAGAAGACGATCGTGGCCGGCCGCTCGCCGGGATGCGTCAGCAGCCGCTCGACCGCCGCGATCATCGCCGCCATGCCCCCCTTCACGTCGCAGGTGCCTCGGCCATACATCCTCCCGTCCCGGACGACCGGCACGAACGGCTCGATCGTCATGTTCTCGACCGGAACGGTGTCCTGGTGGGCGTCCCAGAGGATCACCGGCGCCCGCGGCGTCGTGGCGTCGAGCCGGGCCACCACGTTGTCGCGGCCGGGTGAGACGGGCTGGCGGGCCCACGGCAGCCCGAGGGCGGTGAATCGCTGCACGAGAAAGTCGCTCACCCGGCCCTCGAGATACTCGGGGCCGGAAACGTCGCGGCCCATCGGGTTGACGCTCGGGCGACGAACGAGATCGGCGAGGAGGGGAACGTGTCCGGTCATGCCAAGCACCCTACCAAACACGCCCCGCGGCCGCTTTCCCTGGCTCCTTTCGGCGTGGTAAAGTTGGAATCTTGGATACGTCCCTCCTCCGGTGCCCCATGACGCCTTTGTTGCCTTCTGCCTCCCGTGGCTTCGTCGCCCTCATCGCCGCGGTCGGGTTGACCTGTCCGGTCATCAGGGCCGCCGACGCCACCAAGGATGCCGACGCGATCCGCGCCGCCAGCGCCGCGTACAAGCAGGCCCTCGAACGCGGCGATGGCAAGGCGCTGTCCGCGATCTGGACTCCCGACGGCGACATCATCGACGCCGTCGGCAACGTCCTCAAGGGACGCGAAACGGTCGAGGTGCTGGAACCCGCGCCGGCCGATGCCCCCGCCAACGCCAAGCCGGTGTTCACGATCAAGGAGACCGCCCTGCGGTTCCTCACGGCCGACGTGGCGATCGAAGACGGCGCGGTCGAAGTCGTGCCGCCGGGGAGTTCGGCCGTCGAGAAGGGCCGCTTCTCCGCGGTCTGGGTGCGGCATGAAGGCGCTTGGAAACTCGCGGTGCTCCGCGAGGCTCGCGGTGAGCCGGCCTCCGGGACCGAGACGCTCGCCGACCTCGCCTGGATGGTGGGCGACTGGACCGTGGAGGATGACAGCGCGGCGGGCCAGCCCGCTGCCGCCAAGCCCACGATCGAGATGAGCGTGCGCTGGAACCCCACCAAGACCTTCCTGCTCCGCGACATGAAGATCACGCCGCCGGGCGCGGCCGCGGATGCCGTGATCCAGATCACGCAGCGGATCGGCTGGGACCCGCTCTCCGAGAGCGTCCACTCGTGGGTGTTCAGTTCGGATGGAGGGCATGGCGAGGCGGTCTGGTCGCGCGACGACGGGTCGTGGGTGGCCCAGACCACGGCCGTGCTCCCCGACGGCTCGCAGACCTCATCGCTCAACGTCTATTCGTACGACGGCAAGGATCGATGCGTCTGGCGTTCGCTGCCCACCCACGTGGGCGGCGAGCACATGCCGCAGGTCAACATGACCCTGGTCCGCAAGCCCGGCACTGGAACCCAAGAGGGGGCTCGCTAGAGCGAGAACGCATCATGCAGAGAATCCATTCACTCCGTCGCGCGGGCATCTGCCTCTCGGTCGCAGCGGCGTGCTGCCTGACGATCCTGCCCGGGCCGGGCAGGTGCCAGCAAGCCGCGACCACGGCCGCGAATCCCGCCCCCGCCAAGGCCGATGGTGACGATGGCGATCTCGCCCGCAAGGCGGAGATCATGAACAGCGCCCGGTGGCGACGCGCCATCTTCGAACTCGGCGAGTGGCTCTCCACCCAGCAGATCTATTCGCCGCAGGAAGTCCGCAACATCAAGGCCGACTTCAATCGGCGAGTCGCGGGGATGTCGTCGTACGAACTCGAGTATCTCCTCGACGACCTCGATGCGAAGTTCAAGATCATCGACACGCCCGAGGCCAAGGATGCCAAGCAGTGGCTCGGTCAGTACCTCTCGGTGATGTCTGACAGCAAGCGGGCGCAGGTTCTCAAGGACGTGCCCAATGTGGTGAGGATGTCGAGCGCCCAACTCCAGCAGGAGATCGACAAAATCGAGCAGATGCGGGCGAGCCTGGCGCAGCGGCAGGCAGCCTTTGACCAGGGTCGGCAGCAGCTCGTCGATCGTGCGCAGGCCGCACGGCAGGCGACCGCGGCGGCGTCCAATGCCGCCGCCGCCCGCGCCCAGAGCGGTGTCTCCTACTCGCCGTATCGCGGCCAGAGCCAGGGGGGAAGCAAGCCCCCCTTCTCCGACGTGAAGGGTTCCGGCATGAGCGTCGGCGTCGGTCCGTTCGGCGCCTACGTGAACATGAACGTCGGCAACTTCTAGCGCTTCGCCGGCTCCCTGCGGCCAAGCTGGTGATCTGGGTGGTTTGGCCAAGGCCGGCAACATCCGGCGAGGGCCGCTGGCGGTCTCAGCCTCCTTACGGCTTCGACACGGTCTGTCGCCAAGCCGGCAGGCGCGGTACTCCTCCCCCCGGTTCCCTGCATCGCGGGGCGACCGACAGGACCGCCGTGCGCCAGCCCGACCATGCCGCATCACCCGATCATCGCCGCGAGCCCGCCCGCCGTGACTCCGGTGCGGAGCGCGGGCACACGACCCCGGTTCTCCGTGATGATCCCGTCGTGCGAACCGGACGAGAAGCTTCGCACGTCGCTGGAGTCGGTGCTCTGCCAGGCCCCCTGCCCGGAGCAGATGCAGATCGCCGTCGTCGATGACGCGTCGAGGAGCGTCGACGTGGAGCGGCTCATCCGCTCCGTCGATCGCACGGGCCGCGTCGAGTTCGTCGCCAACGGGCGGCGACGCGGCCTGAGCGGAAAC
Organism: uncultured Planctomycetaceae bacterium; assembly: GCA_903831155.1. Classification (GTDB taxonomy): domain Bacteria; phylum Planctomycetota; class Planctomycetia; order Pirellulales; family UBA1268; genus QWPN01. Next base: position 4,317 of record CAIKWU010000607.1, read on the forward strand.
TGGAATCGGGCGATCGAACTTGCCCGCGGCGATCTCGTGCACCTTCTGCACCAGGACGACTCGGTGCATCCGGGGTTCTACAGCCGCATCGAGCGAGGCTTCGTCGTCTCGCCACACGTGGGCATGGCATTCTGCCGCAGCCGCATCGTCGACGACGATGGGCGGCTGATGAAGAAGACGTCCCGCCAACGCTGGCTGCCCGGCGTGATCACCAACTGGCTGGCGAGGATCGCCGAACGGCAGCGGGTGCAGACGCCCGCCGCCGTCGTGCCCCGGAGCACCTACGAGACGCTCGGCGGCTACCGGACGGACCTCTGCCACGCGCTCGACTGGGAGATGTGGGTGCGAATCGCCGCCCACTACGACGTCTGGTACGAGCCACGGGCGCTCGCCACCTATCGCCGCCACATCGCCAACGAGACCACCCGTCTGTTCGCCGTCGGGGCCGTGTGGCCCGACATGGCCCGGGCGATCCGCATCAACGCCTCGAGCCTGCCCGACTCCATCCGCAGCGCCACGCTTGCGGCCAGCATCCGCTGGCATGCTTCGTCGGCGATCCGCACCGCCGAGCGGCAGCTCGCCACCGGCGACACCACCGCCGCCGCCGCCACGCTCCGCGCCATCCCCGAACTTCTCGAGGCGGCCGATGGGCATGTCATGGATGGCGTGCCGCACCGCCGCATCGCCCAGCTCCGGGCGCGGCTCCGCGGGGAAGCACCGCTGCGCCGGGCGGCCTGATCGCCGGAGACCCCAGTGGTGAACGACCGGCGCTCCATGCATCCCGCGATCGCCCCATCGACTCGAGCCGTCGTCTTCGCCCATTACGACCCCGACGGCAAGGTCGATCCGCACGTCGTCCATGCGCTTCGGCAGTACCGCCGTCACTGCGATCGGCTCGTGTTCGTGTCGAACGGCGGATGCCGGACACCGCCGCGGGACGTGGCGGCGATCGTCGACGCGTATCTTCCCCGGCCCAACATCGGCTACGACTTCTGCGCGTGGCGCGACGGGCTCGCGACGATCGATCGTGGCGAACACGACGAGATCATCTGCGTGAACGACAGCGTGTACGGTCCGCTCGCCGATCTGGGCCCGACGCTGGAGAGCCCGCGAACCGCCTCTGCCGATCTCTGGGGGATGGTGGTGTCCGAGCAACCGGCGCGGCGAGGCGGGCCAGCGGTCCGGCACGTGCAGACGTGGTTCTTCGCGATGCGTCGCCGGTTTCTGCAGTCCGACGCCTTCCAGCGGTTCTGGTCGGCCGTGGAGCCCCAGGCCGACAAGCAGGGCGTCATCGAACGGTACGAAGTGGGCCTGTCAGAGGCCGCCGAACGCGGCGGCATGGTGGTCGCCGGGATCTACGACGCGGGCCGGGCGGAACGGGTCCGGTTCGGGGAACTGCTGCCGCACGTGTCGCTTCTCGAGCCGGCCCGGTCGTGGAGGGTGGTCCGCAAGGGCCGGCGGATTCCGCACAACCCGAGCGAACTGGTCTGGTGGCGTCTGCTCGAGGCCGGTGTGCCCTACGTGAAGGTGGGGCTTCTCCGGGTCAATCACTATGGCGTCGATCTGCGGCGCGTGATGGCCGCCCTGGACCATGCCCCCGGATTCGACGCCGGCCTGATCCGCAGCCACCTGGCCCGCTGCGGCTGAGCAGGCGGCCCGAAACCGCCCACCGCCCGGGGGGAAAAGGAGGCCGACTCGTCGACTGGAAACCCGGCCGGTATAACTTTGGCGGTCGTGGCCGTGCCGGAGGGCTGACAGCCCCCCGGCTTTTTTAAGACCCGACTTCGTGACGAATTTCACGAAGTCGGTTTCTACGGCCGAAAAACGCTCCTCCCACCTGGACTGCCGCCCGCCCGAGGCCTCGATGGACGCGATCCTCCCGGTTCTGCTGTTCGTCGCGATCGCCGCGGCCGTGTCGGTCGGGCTGGTCGTGTTTGCCAGCCTGGTCGGCCCCCGGCGCAGCGGGGCGGTGAAGGAGATGCCGTACGAGAGCGGGATGGACCCGGTCCACGACACCCGGCGGAGGTTCGACGTCCGCTTCCACCTCGTGGCGATCACGTTCCTGGTGTTCGACGTCGAACTGCTGTTCCTCTATCCGTGGGCCGTGGCCAGCCGGTCGGCGGCCGGCATCGACGCCGCGGTGAAGGACGGCCTCGTATCGTCGCGCGGTCTCGTCTTCGGCGGGGCGATGCTGTTCATCGCCCTCGTGATCGTCGGTTTCGCGTACGACTGGAGAAAGGGGGTGTTTCGATGGCGGTGATGCCTTCTGGCTCCGGTGGGAGAATCGAGCTTCCCGAAAACGTCGTCGTCAGCCGGCTGGATGCCCTCGCCAACTGGTGCCGCAAGAACAGCCTCTGGCCGATGCCCTTCGCCACGGCCTGTTGCGGCATCGAGCTGATGGCGACCGGTGCGAGCAAGCACGACCTCGCCCGGTTCGGTGCCGAGGTGTTTCGGTTCAGCCCCCGGCAGTGCGACCTGATGATCGTCGCCGGTCGCGTGGTGATGAAGATGCTCCCCGTGCTGCAGAGAATCTGGCAGCAGATGCACGAGCCCAAGTGGTGCATCTCGATGGGAGCGTGTGCCAGCACGGGCGGTGTGTTCGACACCTACGCCGTCGTGCAGGGCGTCGACCGCTTCATCCCGGTCGACATGTACGTGCCCGGCTGTCCGCCGCGGCCCGAGCAGCTGATTCAGGCGATCATCGACCTCCAGGACAAGATCCAGAGGGAGGGCACGATCACCGGCCGCGAGTTCGACACCGCCGGCCGCCAGTTGCGAAAGCGGGCGCTCGTCGAAATCACCGGTCCCGCGGCGATCGACGCCTCCCGCAACCCCGTGCTGCAGCGGGAACTCACCGCCGCAGCCGAAGCGATCACCTCGGCCAGCTGACCCCACCACGCTCTTCCCCATGCCCTCCATGTCTCCCTCGATCGACGACGTGCTCGCAGGCCTTGCCGGACGTTTCGGCAGCCTCGAATCGAGTACGTTCCGCGGCCAAACCCGGGTCGTCGTGCCGGCCGGCGTGTCGTTCGACGTGCTCGCCTCGCTCAAGGAGCGGGGCTTCGACCTGCTCGTCGACGTCACCTGCGTCGACTATCTCGACAACCGCGATGCCAGGCATCGCTACGGCCTCGTCTACCTGCTCGCCTCGACCGCCACGAACCAGCGGCTCACGGTGCGCGTGTTCGTCGACGATCCTGATCCGACCGTGAAGAGCGTGGTGCCGCTCTGGTCGGCGGCGAACTGGCTCGAGCGCGAGGTCTGGGACATGTTCGGGATCCGCTTCGCCGGCCATCCCGACCTCCGCCGCCTGCTCATGCCCGACGAGTTCACCGCCCACCCGCTTCGCAAGGACTACCCGCTCCAGGGTCGCGGCGAACGCCACAACTTCCCCGTCATCACCCGCGACCACAGCTAGCCCATGTCCATCGCCCCGGCCACGTTCGACACCACCGGCCCCGAGGCGGGCGCGCGGAGTGAGGACTACCTCTGGACGCTCAACTTCGGCCCGCAGCACCCGGCCACGCACACCACGCTCAGGCTCGTGCTCAAGCTGGACGGCGAGCGGGTCGTCGACGCGATGCCCGAGATGGGCTACCTGCACTCCGGCTTCGAGAAGATCGGCGAGCATCTCACGTTCAACCAGTACGTCACGGTGACGGACCGGATGAACTACATCTCACCGATGGCCAACAACGTGGCCTGGCACCACGCCGTGGAGACGCTGCTGGGGATCGAGCTCACGCCACGGTGCACGTCCATCCGCACGATCATCGCCGAGCTCGCGCGGATCAGCGACCATCTGCTCTGCAATGGCGCGGTCGGCCTCGACACCGGCGCCTTCACCTTCTTCCTGTACGGCTTCTACCAGCGGGAAGTGATCTACGACATCTTCGAGACGCTCTGCGGGGCCCGCTTCACCAACTCCTACACGCGGGTCGGCGGGCTCTCGCAGGACTTCACGCCACTGGTGATCGAGAAGATCAGGGCGTTCCTCAAGACGTTCCCCAAGACGCTCGCCGACATGGAGCGGCTGCTCACGCGGAACCGGATCTTCGTCGACCGCACGAAGGGCGTGGGCGTGCTCACGAAAGACGAGGCAATCGCCGCCGGCGCCACCGGGCCGGTGGCGAGAGCCAGCGGCGTGACTCGCGACCTCCGCAAGGACGAGCCCTACCTCGCCTACGGCGACCTCGATTTCAAGGTCTGCTGCGCGACGGCCGGCGACTGCTACGCGCGGTACCTCGTGCGGATGGAGGAGATGCGGGAAAGCCTGAAGATCGTCGCGCAGGCCCTCGAGAACCTTCCGGCGGGCGACGTCAACGTGAGCATCGACCAGCGGGTGGCCCGACCCACCAAGCAGCAGGTCTACTCGTCGATCGAGGGCACGATCTCGCACTTCGAGCTCTCGATGGCCAACCGGGGCTTCGAGGTACCCCACGAGGAGTCGTACGCGGCGGTCGAAGCGCCCAACGGCGAGCTCGGGTTCTACATCGTCGGCGACGGCAACGAAACGGCCTACCGGGCCCGCTGCCGGCCGCCGGCCCTGCTCCACTTCGCGCTCTTTCCGCAGCTGATCCGCGGCCACACGCTCTCCGACGTCGTGGCCGTGCTCGGCAGCCTCAACATCATCGCGGCGGAGCTCGACCGATGATCGCCCCCGGCCGCACGTACCTCACCGACGAGATGGTGGCGAAGATCGAGGCGCTCGCGCCGCGATATCCGAACCGCCGTGCCCTCACGCTGCCCGCGCTGCACATCGTGAATGCGGAGCTTCGTCACGTGCCGCTCGGGGCGGTCGCCGAGATCGCCGCGGTGCTCGGGCTGGCGCCGGCGGAGGTGCAGGACACCCTCACCTTCTACCAGTTCTTCCACCAGGAGAAGCCGCACGGGAAGGTCCGGGCCTTCGTCTGCCGCTCGGTGTCGTGCGCCCTGCGGGGTGGCGATCACCTCCTCGAGCATCTCTGCTCGAGGAATGGCGTCGAGCCCTATGGCACCACCGCCGATGGCGAGCTCACGATCGAGCCGGCCGAGTGCCTCGGGGCCTGCGACTTCGCCCCGTGCATCCTCGCCAACGACGACCTCCTCAAGAACATGACTCCCGAGGCCGCCGAGGCCGAGCTCAAGAAGCCGCGGGCGAGGGCCACCTGACCATGCAGCCATTCAAGCCAGTCCTGCTCGAGGCCGTCGGCATCCCCGACGGCCACACCATCGCCAGCTACAAGAGCCGCGGCGGCTACGCCCCGCTCGAGGCCACGCTCGCGGGCAAGCAGCCCGCCGACGTCATCGAGATGGTGAAGGCGTCGGGGCTCCGCGGCCGTGGCGGCGCCGGCTTCCCCACGGGACTGAAGTGGACGTTCCTGCCGAAGGATCATCCCGGTCCGATCTATCTCTGCATCAATGCCGACGAGAGCGAGCCCGGCACGTTCAACAATCGGATCCTGATGGAGGACGACCCGCACCAGGTGATCGAGGGGATCATCCTCTCGTCGTTCGCCACGCGGGCATCCACGGCCTATCTCTACCTCCGCTACGAGTATCCGCGGAGCTGGCACCGCCTGCAGGCCGCGATCGACGAAGCCTACGCCGCCGGCTACCTCGGCAAGAACATCCGCGGCAGCGGCTTCTCGCTCGACGTCTACCTCCACCGCGGCGCCGCGGCCTACATCTGCGGCGAAGAGACGGGCCTGATCGAAAGCCTCGAAGGCAAGCGGGCCTGGCCGCGGATCAAGCCGCCGTTCCCGGCGATCGAGGGCCTGTTTCGCAAGCCCACGGTCGTCAACAACATCGAGACCATGGCCTGCGTCGCGCAGATCGCCCGCCGCGGCGTCGACTGGTTCAAGTCGATCGGCGTGCCGGCCGACCCCGCCAACCCCCGCGATCCCGGCTCCTACGGGCCGAAGCTCTACTGCCTCTCGGGCCACGTGGAGAAGCCGGGCTGCTATGAGGCGCCCCTGGGCATCACGGCCCGGGAACTCATCGACCGCTTCGGCGGCGGCGTCTGGAAGGGCCGCAAGGCCAAGGCGGTGATTCCCGGCGGGATCTCGATGGGCCTGATGACGGAGAGTGAACTCGACACGCCGCTCGACTTCGCCGGTCCGGGCAAGGTGGGCTGCCTCGGCCTCGGCACGGCGGCCGTCGTCGTGATCGACGACCAGACGAGCATCGTCGACTTCCTGCACAACTCGGCTCGGTTCTTCGCCCACGAGTCCTGCGGCCAGTGCACGCCGTGCCGCGAGGGCACGAGCTGGTCGCTGCGAATCCTGGAGCGGATCAAGGCGGGCAAGGGCCGGCTCAAGGACCTCGACATCCTCCTCGAAATCGGAAACACGATGGGCATGATGCCGGGCAGCACGATCTGCGGCCTGGCCGACGGCGCCGCCTGGCCGATGAAGAATGCGATCAAGAAGTTCCGCGGCGAGTTCGAGGATTACGTCAAGCGGACGAACCCCTCGGGCTGGATGGTGACCGATCCCGTCCCCGCCCTGCAGATCGTGGGAGCCCACTGATGCCGGTCGTGATCGTCGACGGACAGGAAATCGAAATCGGGGCCGACGAGCGGCTCAACTGCATCGAGGCCGCGCGGCTCGCGGGCAAGGAGATCCCGCACTACTGCTGGCATCCCGGCCTCTCGGTCGTGGCCAGCTGCCGGATGTGCCTGATCGAGACCGGGCAGCGCGACGCCGCCACCGGCAAGATCACGATGGTGCCGAAGCTCGTGCCCGGCTGCCAGACGCCGGTCAAGGACGGCACGGTGATCGTCACCGAGAGCCAGCTCGTCAAGGACAGCCGGGCCCGGGTCGAGGAAGCGCTGCTCATCGACCACCCGATCGACTGCCCGATCTGCGACAAGGCGGGGGAGTGCCTGCTTCAGGACTATCACTTCCAGCACGGCCAGCCCGAGCGGCGGGCCGACCTGCAGCCGTTCCACAGCCGCAAGCGCGACGTCGGCCCCACCGTCACGCTGTTCGTCGACCGCTGCATCATGTGCACGCGGTGCGTGCGGTTTACCCGTGAGATCGCGGGCACCGCCGAACTGATGGTCACCAGCCGCGGTGCGAAGGAGGAGATCGACGTCTTCCCGGGCCATCCGCTGGCCAACAAGCTCTCCGGCAACGTGGTCGACCTCTGCCCGGTGGGGGCGCTCGGCGACAAGGACTTCCTCTACCAGCAGAGGGTCTGGTTCCTGAAGCGGGAGGCCAACGTCTGCGGTGGCTGCTCGGCCGGCTGCTCGATCCACACCGAGCACAACCAGGACGCCGTCTACCGGCTCAAGCCCCGCGAGAACCCCCACGTCAACAAGTGGTGGATCTGCGACGAGGGCCGCTACGGCTGGCACCACCTCCACGACCAGGCCCGCATCCGCGACGCCTCGCGAAAGGCGATTTCCTCCTCGCGGGGCATGACCGCCGCGGCGACGCCCGCCACCGAGGCGATCGAGTGGGCCGACGTGGTCGTCAAGCTCCGCGACGACCTCAAGGCCGCCGGGCGGCTCGCCGTGGCCGTCTCGCCGATGCTCACGGTCGAGGAGGCGTGGATGCTCTGCGCCGTGGCGCGGTCGATCGACCCCGAGGCGTTCCTGGCGCTCGGTTTCGTGCCGACGAAGGGCGACGACGAGTCGTTCCCGGGCGGCTTCACGATCCGCGCCGAGAAGTGCCCCAACCGCAAGGGCGTCGAGGAGGTGCTGGCGGTCTACGGCGCGGGCGGCCGCTCCTGGACCGACCTCGTGGCCCACGTGGCCGCCGGCAAGGCCGACGCCGCCTGGATCACGGCCGGCTATCCGACTCCCTGGATCGACACGGCTTCCGCAGACGCGTTCTCGGAACTCAAGCAGCTCGTGGTCCAGGATCTCTTCGACTCACCTCTGATGCGGCTCGCCACCTGGCGGCTGCCCGCGGCCGGCTTTGCGGAGCGGGCGGGCACCTGGGTGAACGTCGCCCACCATGCCCAGAGTTTCCGGCAGGCGATCCGTCCCCCCGCGGGCGTGTGGCCCGAGGGGCGGCTCTTCTGGAACATGCTCGGTCGCCGCGGTCTCTACGACGCCAGTGCCGTCCGCCAGCAGATCGCCACGTCGTCGCCGGCGCTGGCGGCCCTCGCCGGCGACCTGCCGTCCACGGGCGTCGATCTTCGGATCCACCAACTGGCCTGACGCACCGCCATGCAACACCTTCTCCCCTCCCTGCCCACGATCGTCGCCCTCGTGAAGATCGGCCTGCTCGTCGGCGGCCTGATGACGGCGGCGGCGTATCTCGTGCTCGTGGAGCGGTGGATGGCCGCCTGGGTGCAGGATCGCAAGGGCCCCAACCGCGTCGGCATCCCGCTCACGAAGATCCGCCTCTTCGGGCTCGGCCAGCCCCTCGCCGACGGCCTGAAGATCATCCTCAAGGAAGACTTCACACCAAAGCACGTCGACAAGGTGCTCTACACGGCGGCGCCGCTGGTGATCCTCGCCGCGTCGCTCGCCATCTTCGCCGCCATCCCCTTCGGCAGTTCACTGCCGCCGATTCCGGCGCTCGGCCTCACCGGTGAGGAGCCGCTGCTGGTGGCCCCGGGGCTCGACGTGGGCGTGCTCTGGGTGTTCGCGCTTTCGAGCATCGCCGTCTACGGCGTGCTGCTCGGCGGCTGGGCCAGCAACAACAAGTACGGCTTTCTCGGCGGCCTCCGGTCGAGCGCCCAGCTCGTGGCCTACGAGATCCCGCTCGGCCTCGGCCTGCTCGGCGTGGTGCTCGCTGCCGGCTCTCTCAAACTCGACACCATCATGAACGCCCAGGCGTCGAGCGGCGTCTGGTACGCCTTCGCCCAACCCCTCGGCTTCGTCGTGTTCCTGATCGCGAGCTTCGCCGAGGCGGCCCGGCTGCCGTTCGACCTCCCCGAGGCCGAGCAGGAACTCGTCGGCGGCTATCACACCGAGTATTCG
>CAIKWU010000608.1 GCA_903831155.1 uncultured Planctomycetaceae bacterium
GGACGGTAGTCCTTGACCATCATGCCGGCGTCGAAGCCGTTGTTGACGCTCCGCGTCTCGAAGCGGCCGTCCCGCTCGAGCACGTCGGTGATCAGCTCGACGAGATCCTGATCGTCGTCGACCACGAGGATCTTCCGCCGGCCGCTCTCGAGCGCGTCGGTCGGGATCCCGTTGTCCCGCATGAACAGAAACAACTGATCTCTCGGGATGCGGCGGAAGCGGCTGCCGGGAACCCGGAAACCCTTCAGCTGTCCCGAGTCGAAGCAGCGAATGATCGTCTGCTGACTCACCTTGCAGATCTTGGCGGCTTCGCCAGTCGTATAAACGGTCTTTTGCATGTGCTTGACCACCCTCTCCCTAGCCGTGGTGCAGCTAGTCAAAACGGTGCCCGGGGCCTCCTCACCGGCGACTCAGCCCCGAACGCCTAGGCCTCCTTGCCAGGAACACTCAACCAGTCCACCGGAACGGTCGTCGACGTCGCACTCCGTGCAGACGCGTGTTTCGAACCAGGGCCCGCAAGGATTCCGGACAGGCGGGGAAAGGCGGGATAAGGGAAATCCATCTCCTCGTCCTGCATTCCGTGCATGCCATCCTTGCCAGACGACCCCAACTCTACAGATCGCTTCCGCGGCGAGTCAATATCGACCCAGTCGCCGTAAACGCCTTCGCCGCAAAGGGTTTGCGCCCGACGATGAAACGCGCCCAGAAAACCGAACCCGCCGCGCTCCCGCATGCTCGCAGGGCCGCGTCAACGTCGAGTCCCGGACCGGGCATCGGGGGCCGGCGGCGGTACCGCGATCTCCAGAAGTTCGATCACGGTTCTGCCAGCGATGGCGATCTCGGCGACCCGCCCGTGGAGGGGCGAGACGTCGCCGACAAGGTCGCGAAGGTGATTCGCGGGCTCGACCCGCAGCAGTTCGACCCGCTGAACGTCGCAGAGCAGTCCGGCCCCCAGCAGGATCCTGCCGAGCGGCGCCGACCGCTCACGAATCGCGGCCGCCGTCGCGGAATCCATGCTCGAGAGATCGATTCGGACGATGCCGTACTGCACGACGACGCCGTCCGGACGGACGAGGAGGATCTCCCTCGCGTAGCGATCGTGGCCCGCGTCGGCGTCGTGCCGCTCCGCGATGACGCGAAGTTCCACCGCGCACCCGTGAAGCCGCTCCATCGTGACCGTCATGTGGCCGCGGTGGTCGAGGAGTTGCCTGTCCGGCGCCGGCACGGACACGGCCGACACGGCGGTCACGACACCGAAGCCAGCCGGGTCCGGGCAGAACAGGCCGATGAGACCGGCGGCCCGCTCGCTGGCAGGACGCGGTACCGTCGGCTCACTGCCTTCCTTCATCACGCGCTCGTCCAGCCGGCTGGGACCGCGAGGTCGAGCAGGAAGTCGAGAACTTCCCGGAGCCGCGGCATCCTGCAGGCCGCGATCACCTCCGCCGCCATCCTACGCTGCGCACCGGCGATCGTCGCGGCCCGGGCCCCGACGCCGGCCTTCTCGTAGAGCCGCCTGGCCTCCGCCACGCCCCTGGCTGCTTCCGCGCCTCCGCGGCGTGCCAGGGCGGCGGCCTCCTGAAGCGCGGCCCGGTCCTCCGGCGACAGCCCCTCGAGAGCGAGGGCCCAGAGCAGGGTCGGCCGGCCGCCGATCAGGTCTCCCGCCTCGCGACGGTCGTTCTCGAGGTCACCGGCCCAGTCCTTGAGGTCGTTGAGCACCTGGAAGCCCGTGCCCACGTGGAGCGCGTAGCGATCGAGCGCGGCCACCCGGGCGGGGTCGGCGCCCGCCAGCCTCACCCCCAACGCCACCGCAGCTTCGAAGGCGGGGGATGTCTTCAGGCCGTAGATCGTCAGTGCCTCGTCCGGCGTGAGCGTGCGGGCCGGCGCTCCGGCGGCCCCGCCGTCCCGCCACCAGAGTTCGGCCCCCTGGCCGCGGGCGAGCCGGACGTGCGCGTCGGCGAGGATCGCCACCGCATCGCGGATCGAAGCAGCATCGATGCCGGGAAGCCCCGCCATGATGCGGTAGCCGACGCCGAGCAGGTAGTCGCCGGCGTTGACCGCCGACGGCATTCCGACCTCCTCGTGCAGCGTATCGCGGCCATAGCGGATCGCGTCGGAGTCTTCGATGTCGTCGTGGACGAGCGAGGCCTTGTGAAAGATCTCGATGGCAACGGCCGCAGCCCTGGCCGACTCCCGGGCCGTCCGCGGGTCGGACGAGAACCCTGCAACGGCCGCCGCCGGCCGGCCGGGGAGGTCCGCGCCGACGGCGTCGAAGGCGGCGAGCGTGACGAACGGCCTGAGGAACTTGCCGCCACGGGCGAGGTAATCGCCCGCCATCTCGGAGGCGGCGGCCAGCGGCAGCCACGCGGCAGGCAGTTTCTCACCGGAGCCGAGGACGCCGGGAATCCCCAGCCGATCCGACAGGCCGCGGAGCGCCTCCGGCTCGAACATCCCCGCCGCCTCGCGAAGCAGCGGGAGATAGTCGCCCACCGGGGCCGCGTCGCCGCCCGCCACACCGAGCATGCCGAGCACCCACTCGACGTCGATGGCGGCCGCGGCGAGGGCCTCGGCGCACGACCCCGAGGGCGACTCGACCGGCTGGTAGGGAATCGCCGCGATCGGGAGGGCGAACGCCGGCAGCATCGAGAAGGCTTTTTCGAGATCGGCGAGGCGGGCCACGCCCAGCACGCCGTCATACTGCCCGGTCAACAGCGAGCCGATCGCCGCCACGGCCCTCGACGTCGACTCGACCGCCCAGCCGTGGTCGCGGGCCGCCGCCCAGATCGTCGCGATTCCGCAGGAGGGACCACAGACGCTCGGCACGCCCGTCGCCGTCGATTCCCTTCCGAGCGGGCAGTCGGGCAACAGGAGCAGCCGACGCCCGGTCGGCACGGCGGCGAGCCGGTCACGCCAGTACTCCGAAACCATGGCGACCATCGTCCAGCCGACGACGTCGTCCGGGGCGCCGGCGCGGCGGACGATCGCCTCCGCCTGCTCGCGAAGCCCGGCCGCCGATCGGGCCGACGCGGGCACGCTCCCGGTCCTCCACGACGCCACGCAGTCGGCAGCCATGGCCCGCAGGCGTTCGCGGAGGTGCTTCGGCCCCGGGCACGCATGAGACGGCGCCATCACGGGACTCGCGACCGCGGCCGATCTGTGCACGTAAACCTCACTCGCTGGTTGTGGAAGTGGCCGGCGACTGCCCGGGGATTCCTCGGGAAGCGTAGGAGCACCCCACCAGGGTGTCGAGTGCCGCGGTCACGACGCCCCCCGCCCAGCCTCGCTGGATGGCTCGAAAAACGAGGGGAGAAGGGAGTCGACGCGAAGGAGCCCCGACCGCGTGAGCCTCGGCTCGGGGCCTGCCGGCTCGAGCCAGCCCTCGCGGGAAAGCCGCTCCCACGCCGCCCCCCATTCGACGAGCGGATCCATACCGTACTTGGCCGCGAGTCGCCGGGTGTCGATCGTGCCCTTCTTGAGGCCGAGCACGAGCTCGCGGATCAGCAGCTGCCGCCGGGTCGGCGCGAGCCCGCGATGAATCGGCAGCCGACCGGCCTCGACGGCCTCGAGGTACGGATCCCAATGGGGCTCGTTCTGGTAGTGAACTCCCGACAAATGACCGAAGCTCGCCACCCCGAGGGCCACGAGGTCGGCGCCCTCCCAGAGCATGTCGCGGTAGCGGAAGTGAACCCGCGACGGATCTCGGACGAGCGTGTAGCCGCTCGACACGCCGTAGCCGCGACCGACGAAACGGTCGAAGGCCTCTCCGACCCAGCGTCGCTTCGTGGCCCAGTCGGCCACGGGCACCTCGCCACCGGTGCCCTTCGCGTCCTTGACGAACACGGTGTTGAAGGGCAGCTCCATCTGGTAGATCGTCACGCTGTCGGGCTCGAGCGCGAGCGTCTTCTCCACGGTCGCGAGCCACGACTCGTCGGTCTCGCCGACCATGCCAGCGATCAGGTCGATGTTGGTGCTCGGGAAGTCGGCGGCCCTGATCCAGTCCCACGCCCGGAGGATCTCGGCCGAGAGGTGCGCCCGGCCGTTGGACTCGAGGATCGCGTCGTCGAAGTTCTCGACCCCGAGCGAGATCCTGGTCATCCCGAGCGCCCTGAGCGCCTTCACCTTCGGCTCCGAGAGCGTGCCCGGCTCGCACTCGAACGTCACCTCCTCGGCGTCGTCCCAGCCGAAGCTCGCGTGGATGCCCGCCACCAGCCGCTCCAACTGCTTCACCGACAGGAACGACGGCGTGCCGCCGCCGAAGTAGACGTAGCGGAGCGGCCGGCCGGAGACGGCCCGCTGCGCGGCCGCGATCCCCGCCTCGCGGGCCAGCGCCAGCGAGTACCGCTCGACGTCGCTCGCGGCGACGTCGGTGTAGACGCGGAAGTAGCAGAACTTGCACCGCTTGCGGCAGAAGGGCACGTGGAGATAGAGCCCGAGCGGCACGTCGGTCGGCGGCGCCGCGAACGCGGCGTGCACGGCGGGCACGGCCGCGGCGGTCCACTCCGAGAAGGGCGGGTAGTTGGCGACGAAATAGCTGCCGGGCTCGGTGGCGTCGCTCATGGCGGGCTCCGGGAGGGGCAGCCGGGGACGGCGGCTGTCGCCCCGCGTGGATATTTCGCTCAACGTCGGACTCTGATTCTCGACTCCGGCGAGCGAAATCTCCAGAGCTCATCGAGCAGCCGCCGATCCCCGGTTGCCCCGGGGCGCGAGCCGCCCCCTCGATCCCGTAGCCGCGGGCTTGCAGCCGGAGGTGCCGCGCCCGCCGCCAGATCACATCCCGCGCGCGGCCAGCAGGTCGTCGAAGTCGCGAAGGTGGTAGGCCACCTTCGCCTTGTCGAGCACGCGGCAGAGGCCGCGGACCGCGATGCCCATGCCATCGGGGCCGCTGGTGCCGCCAAACTGGCCGCCGCCGCGAACGTGCGGCTCGAGGTCGACGAACACGCCCGGAACCCCGCGGCGGGAGAGCCTCTTGGTGAGCGTGGGCAGCATCCCGCGGAGGTCGGTGAGGATCTTCTCGTGGCCGCCGGCGCCGATGTCGGCCGGCACGAAGTTGGCGAGGGAGTCTTCCTCGACGTGCTTGCCGCGGGCGGCGGCTTTCACAGGACGGTAATCCTTGATGTGGACCCAGCCGAGGCCCGGCTTCATGGCCTCCCACTGCTTCCAGACCTCGGCGGTCGAGAAGCCCTGCACGATCAGGTTGGCGGCGTCGAACACGAGCACGAGCGCGGGGTGGTTCACCCGGCGGTGGATCTCCGCGAGCAGCTGGCCGGTGCGGCCCACGAGGTTGGCCTCGACTTCGAGGCCGAACGTGAGATCGGAACGGTGGCAGGCCTCGGCGATCCTGCCGATCTGGTCCACCGCCTGCTCGAGGTGGTCCTCGGGCTTGGCGTCCTTGGGCGGATAAAAAGAGAAGCCACGGATCAGCTTCGTCTCGAAGGCGTGGGCAAGCTCGCAGGCCTTGGCCACGTCCTTGGCGAGGTACTGCTTGAAGGGAACGTAGGCGTTCTTCGTGCCGTCGGCCTTGTCGAGGAGTTTCACCTTGCCGATCGGGGAGGCGATCGAGGCGACGTTGAGCCCGTATTCATCCTCGAGGTGGCGGACCTTCTGGATCTCGGCCATCGACAGCTTCATGACGTTCTTGACGCCCTTGCCGACGTCGATGTTGCGGAGGCTGTAGTACTCGAGCCCCAGGGCGGCGAGTGCCGAGAACTGCTCCACGGCGGTGAGGTGAAACGCCGCCTCGTCGGCGAGGGCGGAGAGCAGCACGGCGGGCTGGGGCACGGCGGGGTTCCTTCGGGCGTGGATTCGGGGCTCGATTCAGGCGTGGGCGGCGAGGTGCTCGCCGGACGGATGCGACACGACCAGCCGCGAACTGATGCCGCCCCGGGGCGTGAAGTGGGCCACGAGCGTCATCCGCCTGGGCTGGAGCACGGCCACGAGGTCGTCGAGAATGCGGTTGGTCACGTTCTCGTAGAAGATACCCTCGGTGCGGAACGCCTGGAGATAGAGTTTGAGGCTCTTGAGTTCGACGCAGGTCTTGTCGGGGATGTACCGGAACGTGAGCGTGCCGAAGTCGGGCTGGCCCGTCTTGGGACAGACCGACGTGAACTCGGGGCACACGATCTCGATCAGGTAGTCTCGGCCGGGGAACTGGTTGGCGAACGTCTCGAGCTGGTCCCGAGACGGCTTGGCTGATGGTGCGGTGCTCATGATGGTCCAGAGTGTGACATGGAAGACATCGACACGATAGCCACGATCGCCGCGGCGGGGCAGGGGACGGCGTCCCGGCGGGCCGTCGTGCTGCTCTCGGGCGGCCTCGACTCGGCCACGGCCGCGGCCTGGGCCGTGTCCCGGGGCCTGGCGCTCTCGGCGCTCTCGATCGACTATGGCCAGCGGCATCGCGTGGAGCTCGACGCCGCCCGCGACGTGGCCCGGACGCTCGGCATCGCCGACCACGTGGTGGTGAAGGTCGACCTCGCGGTCTTCGGCGGCAGCGCACTCGTCGATGCCTCGATCGCCGTTCCGCACGGGCGATCCGCCGCCGAGATCGGCCATGGCATCCCGGCCACTTATGTGCCCGCCCGCAACACCGTCTTCCTGTCGCTCGCCCTGGCGATGGCCGAGACCCGCGGCGCCGACGCGATCGTGCTCGGGATCAACGCCGTCGACTACAGCGGCTACCCCGACTGCCGGCCGGAATACCTCAAGGCCTTCGCGCGGATGGCGACGCTCGCCACGAAGGCGGGCGTCGAGGGGAAGCCGCTCGAGTTTCTCGCGCCGCTCGTCGACCTCTCGAAGGAGGCTATCGTCCGGCTCGGGCTTGCCCTTGGCCTCGACTACGGCCTGACCACGAGCTGCTACGACCCGCTCCCGGATGGCCGCCCGTGTGGCGACTGCGACTCGTGCCGGATCCGTGCCGCGGGCTTCGCGGCGGCGGGTGCGGCCGATCCGCGGTGTGACCCGACGCGGTGGGACTGACGGAGACGCCATGCGGATCTCCGAGATCTACGCGTCGCTTCAGGGCGAGGGGCTGCTGGCCGGCACGCCGAGCACGTTCGTCCGCACCAGTGGCTGCAACCTTCGCTGTGTCTGGTGCGACACGCCGTTTACGTCATGGAAGCCAGAGGGCCGCGAGATGCCACCGGCCGACGTGCTCGACACGGTTGCGGTCCTCGCACCGCGGCACGTCGTGGTGACCGGCGGCGAGCCGCTGCTGCTCGACGAGGTGCACGGGCTCTGCCGAGATCTGCGAGGGCGGGGCTTTCACGTGACGATCGAGACGGCGGGCACGGTCCTGCCGGCGGCGGGAAGCCCGCTCGCCGATCTCGTGTCGATCAGCCCGAAGCTCGCCTCGTCGGCGCCGCCGGCCGACACGCCGGGTGGCTGGGCGGCCCGCCACGAGGCGGCGCGGCGGCGGGACGACGTGATCCGCGAACTCATCGCGTGCTCGCCGCACCAGTTCAAGTTCGTGGTCGAGTCGCAGGCCGACCTCGACGAGGCGAACGATTGGATCGACGACCTCGGCGATGCGATCGACCGGAGCCGCGTGTTCCTGATGCCGCAGGCCCGGACGCCGGAGGAACTCGCCGCGCGGACGGAGTGGCTGGCGGGCGAGTGCCGCCGGCTGGGGCTGCGGCTCGCCCCGCGGCATCACATCACCTGGTACGGCGGCCGCCGCGGCACGTAGCGGCCACGGCTCGCCCGTGTGCCATGGGAGGCGAGAACTCAGCGAGGGGCTGCCCGTGCCCCGAGAGCCGGCGTATGCCGCCAAGCGAAGCCACGATGGCGGGGCGCAGGCGGCATCCGAGTGAGCGGCGGGCACGATGCCCGCCGCGAACGTCCGGCGATGGGGCACGGCCAGCCCCGAGCCCCGCCACAGCCCACGCACTCCAACTGACCCCAGCCCACCTGACCGCACCTCGGCCGAGCCGCATCAGGCGGGCTTCGCCGGCGCGTGGCCGCGCGGACCGAAGGCCAGCACCGTCGCGGCGCCGACCGCCACGATCAGCATGCCGGCGAGGAAGAACGGGCTCATGCTGGAGGGCTTCTCGTTGAGCGCCAGCGTCGTCAGCGTGTTGATGACGGGCGCACAGCCGAACACGATCGGCATCACGGTGAACGGCTTGCCGCCGAGCGTGAAGGCGAGGATCGTGCCGAGGGCCCCGAGGGCGCCGAGGGCGCCCGCGGCGAGGCTCCAGGACACCCCGCCCACGTTCCACTGGCCGGTGTCGCCGAGCGGCACGAGCAGCGCCAGCGGCACGAGCACGGCGATCAGGAAGTACGACACGCCGATGCAGATGAGCGGCCGCAGCCGGCTCCCCTGCATGCCCGCCTGGCCGCGGTGCAGCACCGGGCCGTAGGAGCCCCACGACACCATCGCCAGCGCCACGGAAAGGAGGATCGCGACGAGCCGCTCGGCCGTCTGCTCGACCGAGCGCTTCGGGGCGGCGGTGGCGCCTCCTGCCTCGGCGGAGGCCGCCGCCGCCGGGGCGGGGGCCGGAGGCGTCTGCGGCTTGAACACGAGCACCGTCACCGCGCCTGTGATCACGAGCAGAAGGCCCGCGAGAAACGGCGCCTTGAGCTGGTCGAAGGCCCGGTTCATGGCCGCCGTGAGGAGCGTGTTGATCACCGGGGCCCCGCCGAACACCAGCGGCATCACGTAGATCGGCTTGCCGCCGAAGTGGAGCGCGAGGATCACCCCGAGCGCCCCGCACGCGCCCGCCGTGCCGGCAAGCAGGCTCCAGATCACGCCCTTCGTCGTCCACGCCCCCTTCTCGCCCCTGGCGAGCAGCAGCAGCGGCACGACCACCGCGATCACGAAGTAGGCGATGCCCACGCAGACGAACGGCCGCAGTGGGGAGTGCATCTCCTCGCGGCCGTGGTGGAGCACGGGGCCATAGACGCCCCAGCACGCCGCCGTCAGGCCGATCGCGGCCAGCATTCCCAGGAACTGCATCATCGTCGTTCTCCTCGTGGCGGCGGCGGCTGGCGGGAATCATACCCGCGCGGACCGCCGCGGCGGTCAGGCGGGCCGCGTCGCCGTGCCGGCGGCGAGGCGGGCCATGGCATCGAGCAACGCCGTGCCCACCTCCTCCACGCCGATCAGCCGCATGCAGTCGTGGTGGGCGAGCGGGCATTCGCCCTGATCGCACGGCGAGCACGACAGGGTGCGCCGGATCTCGACGCAGCGGCCCGGGTCGGACCGGCCCACCAGCGGATCGGTCGGCCCCACGAGGGCGACCGTGGGCACGCGAAAGGCCGCGGCGATGTGCCGCGGGCCGCTGTCGCTCGACACCGATGCGGCGGCCCTCGCATAGATCGCCTTCGAGAGGCCGAGCGGCAGATCGGCGACGTCGCCCATGCCGCGGACGGCCGGCGACGAGGCCGCGGCGACGACCGCGCGGGCGTGGTCACGATCGGCCGGACCGCAGTGCACCAGCACGCGGACGCCCGGCACGCGATCCGCCAGCCAGCAGGCCAGGGCGGCGTGCTTTGCGACGCCCCAGGCGCGGGCGCTGCCGTTGGAGCTGTTGTCGTTGAGAACGACGAGTGGTCCCGCGCGGCCGGGGAAGAGCGATGCGAGGAGGTCGTCGCCGCGGGCGAGGTCCGCGGCCGCGACGGCGAGTTCCACGCCGAGCGGTCCCGGAGGCACGCCGAGTGCCGCCGCGAGCTCCATGAAGGCGATCGGCGGCGGCACGACCGCGTCGCGTCGCCGGGGCCGCACCACCTCGGTGAGCAGGCCGCGCCGCCAGTGGCCGGCATGGCCGATCCGCCGGCGGGCGCCACCGGCGAACGCCAGCGCCGCCGCGGAGAGCGAGTTGGGAAGGACGAGAGCCGCATCGGGGCGATCGCCCCTCAGCCGCCGCACGGCCGCGCCGAAGCGGTTGGCAGGATTGGCCCCATGGCGGTCGTAGGGGACGACGCCGTCGATCCACCCGGAGCCGCCAAGCAGGTCGGCGATCGCGGGCCGCATCACGCCGGTGATCCGGGCTCGATCGCCGAAATGCGTCCGCAGGGCGCGGAGCAGGGGGGTCGCCATGACGGCGTCGCCCACCCAACGGGGCAGGATCACGGCGATGTGCATGACGAGAACGGTACCGTGCGGCGGCCCGCGGCGACGAGTCCAGTTGGCACGCGGAGGCTCACTCCCCCTAAGGCCGCTCCGGAATCGCGGTCCGGCCCGCCGCCCATGCGGCGGCTCCGAGGGCCGCGACGAGCGTGAGCCCGGCGGAGAGGGCGATCCAGCCGATCGGCACGCGGGCCGAGCCGGCGACGAGCGCCGGCCAGACCGCGACGGCCCCGGCGATGGTTCCCGCCACGATTCCGGCGACGACCGCCGCGAGGGTTTCCAGCACGAGCAGGCCGCGAACCCTGCGGGGCGTGAAGCCCACCGCCCGCAGCACCGAGAGGGCTCCGAGCCGCTCGGCCACGCCCTGCGCCCGCACCGCCGCCGCGCCCGCCGTGCCGAGCAGGAGGCCGAGCGTTCCCAGGGCCTGGAAGCCGGCGAGGAACGTGTTCTGCACCGCCTGAAGCGACCGCAGCCGCGCCGTGGCCCGCTCCAACGACACCCCCGCGTCGGCCCACGCCGTTCGCAGGGCGTCAGGCAGCGCGGCCCGCCCGGCGGCGTCGAGCCGCGAGCCGTCGATCACCGCCGTCGAGTAGCCCGACCTCGAGGGGAAGAGCCGCTGGAACTCCCGCTCCGCCACGATCACCCTGCCCTGAAGGATGCCGGGCTCGAGCAGCCCCACGATCACACACTCGGCCTCGGCGCCGGCCTCGTCGGTCACGGTGAATCGATCGCCGACTCCCCCGAGCTTGAGCCCCCACTGGGCGGTCGCCTGATCGAGCACCGCGGGCACCGGGGCGGCGTCACCCGCGCGATCGAGGAGCCGCCAGGGGTTGTCGATGCCGGTGGCATCCAGCCGCTGATGGGCGACGAACCTGAACCCGCCGCGGTCGATGAACGCCGCACCGACCCCGACGATCGTCGGCCGCGTGGTCGCGTAGAGATTGGTGCAACTCGCGTCGTCGCCGTCGTTCGAGCGGAGCAGGGAGATCTCGCAGCCGGACAACGCACGATCCTGTTCGGCAGAGAGGCCGAACCCGTCGCGGGTCGCGGGGTCGAGCGGATCGATCGACGTGGGCTCGCCGAACGTCGCGATCAGCGACCAGCCTCCCGTCGGCGACATCCGGTCGTCGGGGTCGGCGGGATCGCGAACGGCGAACGCCGACACCGCCACGACGAGAAACTGGCCGCAGGCCACGATCGCCGCGATCGCGAAGGCCCGGCCCGGCTGCGACGACAGCATCCGGCCGGCGAGCGAGGCGAGGGTCCGCACCGGCGGCGGCGTCGGCGGTGCGACCAATGCCGCCCGCACCAAGGCCAGCAGCGCGGCCAGCGCGGCGGCCCCGGAGACGAAGAACAGGCCCGCGGCCGCGCCGGCTGGGGCCCGCCCCGCCGCGAGGGCCGCCGCCACCGCGACCGCCAGGGCCAC
>CAIKWU010000609.1 GCA_903831155.1 uncultured Planctomycetaceae bacterium
ACGCTGATCATGAACAGCCGCGGCTCGAGCGAAGCCGCGCACCCCGAGGAGTCGTCCTTCGATGCCGTCAGCATGACTGCGCGTACACCTGCATCAAGTCCTGTCCACAAGCGGGCCCTCATGCCCGGCCGCCAAACCGGATACGATACGAGTTCTTCCTCGGAGCGACACACCGGCGTCCAGGAACGAGCCGCAACGGCCTTGAACCCGGGCGCGATGGGTGTGCTGCAGCCACGGCGGCTGCGGCTCGGTGCCGCGGAGCCGGCCGGCTCCATGTCCGTGGGCCCATCGGGCCGCTTGCCCGAGTCGAGTGACCTATAATCGGGCCCGCCTCCTGTCCCGCCCCGGATCCGGTGATGCCGCCGATGAGCTGGTCTCTTCCCCAGTCGCGTGAACCCGAGCTGATGGACGATCCCGGGATCGCGGAGCCGGAGCATCTCCACGCCCTCTCGGCGCTCGCGCGGATCAACCTCGTGTCGCGGACCGCGGCCCGGCTCGCGGCAAGTGTCCACGACCTGCTCGACGGGCGGTCGTCTGCGGGCGACGTCACCGTCGTCGATGTCGCCTGCGGCGGCGGCGATGTGACGCTCGACCTCGCGCGGCGGCTGGGGCGCTCCCGTGCCGCGGGGGGCGTGCGGGTGCTCGGCGTGGACGTCAGCCCGCGGGCCGTGGCGCGGTCGCAGGCCGTGGCGGCACGCCGCGCGAGCAGCGCGGCATTCGAAGTCCGTGACGTGCTCACCGAGGGCTGCCCGCCCTGCGACGTCGCCGTGAGCTCGCTGTTCCTCCACCACCTCGACGACCCGGCAGCCAGCCGACTGCTCCAGAGCATGGCCGCTGCGGCCCGCGTCGGGATCGTCGTCTCGGATCTGGTCCGGAGCCGGATCGGCCTCGGGCTCGCCGTGGTCGGCACGACGCTGCTCTCCACCTCGAGGATCGCCCGCGTGGACGGCCCGCTGTCGGTGCACGCGGCCCGCACGCCCGGCGAATACCGCCGGCTCTGCGACGATGCGGGGCTCGACACCGCATCGATCCGGCGGGTCTGGCCGGAACGGGTCATGATCCGCTGGCGGCGGCCCTCGGCAGGTGCGCCCCGATGATCGCCCCATCCCAGCTCTCGGCCCCCTCCGCCACGATCGCGGCTGACACTGCCGCAGATGTCGACTGGCAGGCCGTCGTGGTGGGGGCCGGGCCTGCCGGCGCCGCCACCGCCTGGCGGCTCGCCGCGCAGGGCGTCCGCACCCTGCTCATCGACCGCCACGCCTTTCCCCGCGCGAAGGTCTGCGGCTGCTGCCTGTCGTCACGGGCCGTCCGCGAACTCGAACTCTTGGCTCCCGACGCCCTGCCGGCCGCCGCGGTCCGGCTCGACGCCGTTCGGCTCGCCCACCGCGGCCGCTGGGCCCGCATATCGCTGCCGGCCGGCCGGGTCGTCTCGCGTGACCTGCTCGACGGTCACCTCGTCGGCCACGCCATCTCGGCCGGCTGCCACTGGCTGCCGGGCGTTCACGTGTCGGCCGTCGCCGACGACGCACACGAGCAAACCGCCCGCGTGACGTGCTCCGGCGACGCCGCAACGACGGGTCGAGGTCCGCATGCGCTCCGGGCCGGCTTCGTGATCCTCGCCGCCGGCCTCGCCGACCACGTCCGCATCACCAATGGTTCCGCGAGCGGCGCGGAGCCTGCACGCCACATCGCCACCGAGAGTCGCATCGGTGTCGGCGGAATCCTGCCGGCCGACGCCTGCGATCTTCCCGACGGGGAGCTCGTGATGGCGGTTGGCCGGGCAGGCTACTGCGGTCTCGTGCGGCTCGAGGACGGCCGCATCGACGTGGCCGCCGCGTTCGATCGCGCCGCGATCGCCCGGAGCACCGCCCCCGGGCAGGCGATCGCGGCGCTGCTCGCCGACGCCGGGGCATCCGCGTGCCCCCTGCCCGATACCGATGCCGTGCTGGCGGCCGCGTTTCGGGTGACGCCGCCACTCACCCGCCACGCCCCGCTCGTCGCGGGCGCCGCACGGCGCATTCTGCGTGTCGGCGATGCCGCAGGCTACGTGGAGCCGTTCACCGGCGAGGGCATCGGCTGGGCGATGACCGCGGCGCGAATCCTGTCCGGGGCCCTGGTCGCGCCACTCGGCCTGCGATCACCGGCGGAGGCTGCCCATCACTACCATGCCGCGCACACCCGAGTGTTCGGCCGGCTGCACGCCCGCTGCAGTCTCGTGGCCGCGGGCCTCCGGCGCCCGGCCGTCGTCGCCGCGGCGATCACGGCGGCTCGGGCGCTCCCGCTGGCCGCGCGCATGGTCGCGCCGGTGGTGATCGGCTCGGAATCCCGGAGAGCGTCCGCATGCGCTTCGTGATCCTGGGCATCGGCACGGCCACGCCCCGGCACCGCATCCGCCAGCGGGATGCCGCCGATCTCGCCGCCGCCTTCACGCTGGGCGACGCCGGTCACGACCGGACGGTCGCCGCCATCTACCGGCAGACGCGGATTCGCTCCCGAGGCTCCGTGCTGCTCGACGAACCCGGCGCGGCGGCGTGGGCCCAGACGTTCTTTCCGCCTGCATCGACAGCCGAGCCGGCCGGCCCCTCGACGCAGGCCCGCATGGACCGCTACGCAGCGGAGGCCGGCCCGCTCGCGATCACCGCGGCCCGTCGCGCGATCGCGTCGGCACGGATCGACACGGCCGCGATCACCCACCTCGTGACCTGCTCGTGCACGGGCTTCGCAAACCCGGGCGTCGACCTCGACCTCATGGCCGCGATTGGCCTGCCCACGACGACGGCCCG
>CAIKWU010000610.1 GCA_903831155.1 uncultured Planctomycetaceae bacterium
AGCACCTTGTCGCGGGCGTAGTCGAAGTCGGAGGAGTCGACGGCGTTCTTGTCGTGCCGCGTGGCCCAGAGGGCGGCCTCGTTGACGAGGTTGCGGATGTCGGCGCCGGTGAGGCCGACCGTGGCGCCGGCGAGCCGGTCGAGGTCGACGTCGGACGCGAGCGGCACGTTCCGCGTGTGCACCTTGAAGAGGGCGAGGCGGGCCTTCTGATTGGGGCGGTCGACGGTCACGTGGCGGTCGAAGCGGCCCGGGCGGAGCAGGGCGGGGTCGAGCACGTCGGGCCGGTTCGTCGCGGCGAGCACGATCACGCTCTCCGACGGACTGAAGCCGTCCATCTCGGAGAGGATCTGGTTGAGAGTCTGCTCGCGTTCGTCGTGGCCGCCGCCGAGGCCGGCGCCGCGGACCCGCCCCACGGCGTCGATCTCGTCGATGAAGAGGATCGCCGGCGAGGCGTCCTTCGCGGTCTTGAACATGTCGCGGACCCGCGACGCGCCCACGCCGACGAACATCTGGATGAACTCGCTGCCCGAGATCGAGAAGAAGGGCACGCCCGCCTCGCCCGCCACGGCCCGGGCGAGGAGCGTCTTGCCGGTGCCCGGCGGGCCCATCAGGAGCACGCCCTTGGGCACGCGGCCGCCGAGCCGCTGGAACTTCTGCGGATCCTTGAGGAACTCCACGATCTCCTGGAGGTCGGCCTTGACCTGCTCGAGCCCCGCCACGTCGGCGAACGTCACCTGCTTGTCCTTGGCGTCGTACCGCTTGGCGGGCGACTTGGAGAAGCCGCCGAGGAAGCCCGTGTTGCCGAGCGGGTCGCGGGCGCGGCGGAGCGTCATCCAGAATCCGGCCATCAGCAGGAGCGGCACGAGCATGTAGAGGCCCATCAGGAACCCGGTGCCGTCGGTGGGCGTGCGGGTGACCTTTCCGATCTCGTCGTGCTCCTGCATGAGCTTGTCGAAGCCCTCGCGGAGGTACGGATTGAGGTCGAGCGAGAAGGTCTTCCGCGGCTTGCGGCCGGGCGCCTCCGCGGGGAGCTCCTTGGCGAGCTCGCCCTCGAGGTGGTCACCCGACAGGATCACCTTCGTGACGTTGCCCCCCTTCACCTGCTTCACGAACTCGTCGTAGGAGATCGCGTCGCGGCCGCTCGTGGCGTTGCCGGTGAGCACCGTCGCCAGCGCCACCGCCGCCAGGATCAGGAGGATCACCATCGGCAGGCCCATGGGGCGTCCAAGCGGCGGGGGCATGCTGGAAGGTCCCTTCGGACGCGGGGCGGAATCCATGGACTCGAAACTCTCCGGTGGGTGGCGGCTGCGAAG
Organism: uncultured Planctomycetaceae bacterium; assembly: GCA_903831155.1. GTDB lineage: Bacteria > Planctomycetota > Planctomycetia > Pirellulales > UBA1268 > QWPN01. The sequence continues at coordinate 1,314 of CAIKWU010000610.1, forward strand.
CCGCGGGATTGGTGCGAGCGGGGTGCCGAACGGGTTGAGTAGTCTACCGTATGCGTGGGCCGCGGTGTCGCGTGGGAGACGCGTGCGAGACCTCGATTTCGTCGTGCCTGGAGCCCTCGATGCAGCTGGATCTTTCGGCGGGACGGCCCGTGAAGCACGGCGTGGTGGCGGTGGCGTCCCGCGGCGGCAGGTTTCTGGCGATTCGACGCGGCCGCACGGTGGCGGCGGGGGGCCGGGTCTGCTTTCCGGGCGGCCACGTGGAGCCCGGCGAGGAGGAGCACGAGGCGGTGATCCGCGAATGCCGCGAAGAACTGGAGGCGGTGGTGGAGCCGGCAGCGTGCGTGCACCGGAGCGTCACGGCCTGGGGCACGTCGCTGGCGTGGTGGACCGTGTCGCTCGCGGAGGGCGACCTCGTGCCGCACCCGGTCGAGGTGGATGAGATCCTGTGGCTGTCGCTCGAGGAGATGCTCGCCGAGCCCACGCTGCTCACGGGCAACCGGGAGTTTCTCGAGGCGGTGGTCGAGGGCCGCGTGCGGCTCTAGCGATCAGGGTTCCGGCGGCGACGGGGCCACCGGCGGCTCGGGCGAGGAGCCGTCGTCGTTGGGGAAGATCACGCCCGGCGGCTCCTGCGGCGGAGCGAGCGGCGGCGGATTGGCGGCGGCGTCGAGCATGTCGCGGAATCGATTCGGGCCCGGCGGCGCGGTGGCGGATGCCTGCTGCACGGCGGGGTCGCGATGGAAGCCGCCCTCCGCGACCCGGACGTCGGCCAGCCACGATTCGATCGTCCGCCGCTCGCTCACGGTGAGCGGGGTAGCCGCGAGGCGGGACCGGACCGTCGTGGCGGGATGTGTCGTGGAGAGCAGGCGAACGATCCGCGAGGGGTCGCGGTCGGCGCCAATGGTCTGCAGGAAGGTGTCGATATTGGCGAGCGTGTGCACCCGGTCGGGCCGCGTGGAGACGGAGCCGCGTTCGAACTTCGGCTCGTGTCCCGCGGGGCCGCCGTGGCAGGCGCCGGCGGCGCAGCGGTTCATCAGCAGCGGCTGCACCTGCCGGGTGAAGCGGCCGACGAGCTCGGGGGGCAGGTCGGCGGCCGGCGCTGCGGCAACGCACGACAGGGCGATCAAGAGGGCTGCGAAGGGGCGGGAGGGCATCGGGCATCCTCCGTGGTGCCGGGCGTGTTCGGGGGGCGGGAGAGTAGACGGCCCGCCCATGCGGGACAAGCAGAGTTCGCTTGTGAAAGCCACGGGCAAATCCCTAGACTTCCGGCCCCGAATCACCCCGCCGCCCACCCCTCCGAGGATCCCATGGAACGCACCTTCGTCATGTTCAAGCCCGACTGCCTCGAGCGCGGCCTCGTGGGCCGGATCCTCACTCGATTCGAGGAGAAGGGGCTGCGGCTGGTGGCGATGAAGATGCTGCGGGTGACGCCGGCGCTGGCGAAGCAGCACTACGCCGAACACGTGTCGAAGCCGTTCTATCCCGGGCTCGAGGAGTTCATCACGGCCTCGCCGGTGGTGGCAACGATCTTCGAGGGGCCGGAGGTGATCCGCGTGGTCCGCGAGATGCTCGGCGCCACGAGCGGGCTGAAGGCGGCGGCGGGCACGATCCGCGGCGACTACTCGGCGAGCCGGCAGATGAATCTCGTGCATGCGTCCGACTCTCCCGAGTCGGCGGCCCGTGAGATCGGCATCTACTTCAAGGCCGATGAGATCCAGGCGTGGGATCCGTCGCTGGCGTGTTGGTTGCAGGCGCCCGGCGAGGCGTGAGCCAGTAAAAGCCGACCGGCCGTCAGGCCGCGGGCGCATCACGCTGGACGACGCGTGCAATGGGGCTTGCCCCACGCCTCACGGCGTTGGGCTTGTACGAACCTCGCACAAGCCGACCGGCCGTCAGGCCGCGGGCGCATCACGCTGGACGACGGGCCCCATGCTCAACCGCGAAGCGCGGCCGCGGGCGTGTCGGCGGCGAGGCGGTCGATCATCTCGTGGCATGCCCGCTCGACGGCGGTCTGCCACTGACCGTCGGCGAGGCCCGCGTTCATCTCGGGTCGGGCGTGCGCGAAGATCACGTCGCGGGCACTGACGATCAGGGCTCCGAGGCCGTCGGGGTGGAAGGCGCCGCGAACGTCCGACGCGCGGCCCCCCTGGCGGCCGAAGCCCGGCACGAGAAGCCAGGTGTGCGGCATCGCCGCGCGGAGGTCGTCGAGCTGCTTCGGCCACGTGGCGCCGACCACGGCACCCACCGCGCCAAATCGTCCGCTGGCCGAGGTGCGGGCCGCGAGCGCCTCCACGCCGGCGGCCACGTGCTCGTAGTTCGTCCTGCCGTCGCAGACGAGGTCCTGGAAGTCTTTGCTGCCCGGGTTCGAGGTCTTCACGAGCACGAAGATGCCGGCGCCCCGGGCCTCGGCCGTCTTCACGAAGGGCTCGATCGAGTCGTTGCCGAGATAGGGGTTCACGGTGAGCGCGTCGGCGGCCCACGGTCCTGCGAGCCAGCCCTCGGCGTAGGCCTCGGCGGTGGAGCCGATGTCGCCTCGCTTGCCGTCGGCGAGCACGAGGAGATTTCTCGACCTTGCGTGCGCGATCACGTCGGCCAGGGCGGTCATGCCGTGGGGACCGATGGCCTCGAAGCAGGCGAGCTGCGGCTTGACGATCGGCACGAGCGGGGCGACGACGTCGATCACGTCGCGGCAGAACCGCGCGAAGAGGTCGGCGAGGTCGCGGGGGTCTCGGGCGTCGGCGGAGCGAACGGCGGGCGGAAGCGACTCTCGGCGCGGATCGAGGCCGATGCAGGCGGGCGTGCGGCGGGCGGTGATGGCGGCGGCGAGCCGGTCGGCGAAGGCCGCGGAGTGCGGTGAGTGGGTCGGGGCGTTCATCGCATGCGTGTCCGGAGGGGCGGGGCGACCTGATCGGCCGCCTCGGGATCACCAGTGTGTCAGTCTCGGCGTTGGCTGGCGAGGGGCGGCGGGGTGGTGCGGGCGTGCCGCTCGAAGCGGTCGGTTGGCCTTCGGATTCGTCGGCGGCGTAGGGTTGGGCGAGGCCGCAGGAACCGGTGGTGGGCGGCCGATCACGAGCGCAGCGTGGATGCCATCATGAGTCGCGTGGAGGTTGCCATGGGACGTATCGATGCGAATCGGCTGGGGATCGTGGCGGGTGTGATGCTGGTGGCATGGCACGGCATGTGGATGGCGCTGGTGGCGGCCGGCGTGGCACAGCCGGTGGCCGACTTCGTGCTGCGGATGCACTCGATGAAGTCGGACGTGGTGGTGGGGGCCTTCGACCCAGGAACGGCGGCGCTGTTGCTCTCGGCCGCGGCGCTCCTCGGCTACATCGGTGGCTTCGCGGCGGCGTCGCTGTGGAACTGCCTCGGCACGGTGTGCATGCGGGAGAAAGTGACGGGTCAGATGGGCATGTCGGCTCGTGCCTGACGCGGCTGGCGGGCGGCGGGCGATTCATGTTGAAGCCGTGGGCCGCATATGGCATAGTGTGGAGGTCGTGGGGCGGCGGTGCCGGATGGCGCTGTCGCTTCGCGGCGGTTTCGGGGCGTGGCGCAGTCTGGCTAGCGCGCTTGACTGGGGGTCAAGAGGTCGCAGGTTCAAGTCCTGTCGCCCCGACTGGTTGGAAAGCTTTCTGCGA
>CAIKWU010000611.1 GCA_903831155.1 uncultured Planctomycetaceae bacterium
CACCGCGTGAACGATCTCGCCGCGGCGGTCGAGACCGTCGCCCGGATCGCGACGGAGCGGGGGTGGAAGCGGGTCGCCTGGCACGGCCACGACACGGTCGCCCCGATCGCCGCCCGACTCGGCTGCGAGACCGTGCGCGTGGACGCGGGGTCGTTCGACAAGAACGCCCTTGAAGCCTGCGATGCGGGCGTGACGGCCTGCGAGGCCGCGGTGTCCCAGACCGGGTCGATCCTGGTGTCGAGCGGCACCTGCGGCGGCCGGGCGCTGTCGATCCTGCCCCACGTGCACGTGGTGGTGCTTCCGGTCGCCTGCGTAACGGGCACCCTCGGCGACGCCTTCGACCTCATCCGCGAGCGGCATGCCGGCCGCCTGCCGAGCATGCTCTCGTTCATCACCGGCCCCAGCCGCACCGGCGACATCGAGCGGATCCTGGTGCTCGGCGCCCATGGGCCCAAGGAACTCATCGTCATGCTCGTCGGCTGATCACCCGCCCGGCCGACGCCCAACTGTCGAGCGTCCGGGGGCCGAATCGCGTGGCCACGGCCGGGCTTTCGAGAACCACTTTCCGAACCCGTGCGTAGGATCTCGTGGACGAGGCGGCCCTGCGACGGGACGCCATCCCGGCCAGCACGGCCGGGCGGATGACGAGCCGTGGCCACCCGACATGGGGCGGTCACGGCCAACGGGAGTGAGGGCCGCATGTCTGCGACGGTGGCACGCACGGGATCGTTTCGGCCGGAGGCGACGACCGGGCGACTCACCGTGCGCGTGACCCACGCGCTCCTGTTTCTCGCCGCCGCTGCCGTGCCGCCGGGCGTCTGCGACGCCTGCCCTGCCTGCCCCACGAGGGCCGAGCGGAGTGACAGCCCCGACGGTTCCCAGGACCGTCCGGCCGGCTCCCGGCAGCAGGGCGTCGCGGCCGCCGTCGCCGCATCCCACTGCTGCGGACCGCGCGCGAGCACGGTTCCATGCATGCCGACGGGTCGATCGCCCGCCGACCGCATGCCGCCACGCAGCGTGGCCGATGCCGGCGACGGCGCACCTTCTTGCTGCGCCGGCGGATGCACCTGCCTGCTCGAACCCCGCGACGGGCGGCCCGACGCGATCGCGGCGGCGGCGGCAGGACTGTCTCACGACCTCGGCGTGGCCCTTCCCCCCGGCGGGCTGCCCACGCTCACCACGGCGCAGGCAGCCACAAGAATCGAGCGGCTCTCCGACGTCCGGCCCCCGAGCCGGCCGGTCCGGGTGCTCTACGGCGTGTGGCGGAACTGAGTCGGCGCGACGGCGTCGATTGCGTTTCCATTCACCACACGTTTCCAAGGAGACATCTCATGTCTGCGATTCTGCTCTGGGCCGCCATGGCCCTCGGGTTTCCGTCCGCCGCGGCCTGCCAGGCCTGCGACGGCTGCCAGTGCTGCGGCTGCTGTGACACCGGCACGTGCCGGTGCGTCGACTGCGACTGCTCGTGCTGCGGCACGGGTTGCTGCCGGTAGGCCGAGAGGCTCCGCGGGCACACCGCCCGCTCGATGACACGCCGGGGGGTCGGAGGAAGCCGAGGCTTTCACCGCCCCCCGGCGGCTTTGTCGGAACCCGCGTGAACGTGAAGCGGTGTGCTCACGGCCAGAACTCAGCGAGGGGCTGCCCATGCCCGGGAGCCGGCGTTGCTGGCCGAGCGAAGCCAGGATGGCGAAGCGAGGGCAGCATCGAGTGAGCGGAGCCCAGGATGGGC
>CAIKWU010000612.1 GCA_903831155.1 uncultured Planctomycetaceae bacterium
CGTCCGGCGATGCCGTGAGCACCGACTCGCCGCCTGCTGCAAAGGTGATTCCGGTGACGGGGCGATCGTGCCCCGACAGCACGATCGCAGGCTCGTTGCCGTCCAGGCTCCATACCCGGGCGGTGCGGTCGTCCGCCCCGCTGGCAAGCCGCCGGCCTGTCGCGTCGAAACAGACGGCGCGAACGGCGCCGGTGTGGCCCCGCAGGACGGTCGGCTCGCGGGAGTCGGCGGTGCTCCACACGCGGATCGTGCCGTCGGCCGATGCCGAGGCCACCCGCGTGCCATCCGGGGCGTAGGCGACGTCGGTGACGTTCCTCTCGTGCCCCCGCAGCACCATCGAGGCCTCGTCGAGTTCCGCCTTCAGGCAGCGAAGTTCGAGCGGGTCTTCGGGGCCGTCCCAGAGGTTCCTGGTTCGCGTCAGCAGGGCATCGGCCTGCGCCATGTTTCGCTGATTCCGCAGGGCGTCGATCCGGCGAAGCTCGGCGAGATACTCGAGGGAACGGTTATCGGAAGGCGCTGGTTGAGGGACCGGCTGTGGGTCAGGTTGGGGCTTGGGCCACATCGCGGCAGCGAGAACCACGCTCGCCAGAGCCGCGGTTGCGACCCGTCCTCGATTCCTCCGGACGGTGCCGACGACCGACGACGCGACCGTCGGCCGCCGCGCGAGCACGGGTTCGCCGCGGAGATGCCGCGCCACGTCGTCGCCGAGTTCGCGGGCGGAGGCGTAGCGCCGGCCGGCGTCCTGGTCGATGCAGGTGGCAGCCATGGCCGCGATGTCCCTCGGCAGCCGGGGATTGAGCCTCGTGATCGGCCGGGCGGGTTCGTGGGCGATCGTGCGGGCGACTTCGTAGATCGGCTTCTCGGCGAGCGCGTGCGGCGTCTGGGCCGTGAGCAGTTCGTAGAGCACGACGCCGAGGCTGTAGACGTCGGTCCGGGCGTCGATTGCGTCGGTCACGCCCCGGAACTGCTCGGGGCTCATGTACTGCAGCGTTCCCAGCAGCTGGCCCGACACGGCCTGGATCGTGGTGGTGGCGAGGTCCGATCCTGCCGCCAGGGCGATGCCGAAGTCGATCACCTTCGGCCTGCCGTCAATGTCGACGAGGATGTTGCTCGGCTTGAGATCGCGGTGCACGACGCCCCGTTCGTGGCCGTGGGCCACCGCCTCGCAGACGCCGAGAAACAACTCCAGCCGCTCGCGGACGCCGAGCTTCACATCGTCGGCATAGGCGGTGACTGTGCGGGCGTCGGGGATGAACTCCATGACGATGTAGGGCAGGCGGATGCCGGCCACATGGTGCACGCCGGCGGTGTGGACGGTGGCGATGCCCGGGTGCCGCAGGCTGCCGAGCACCTCCGCCTCCCGCTCGAACCGCCGGGTGGCGTCGGGCGACAGCAGGCCGGGCTTCATGATCTTCACGGCGACCGTGCGGCGCGGCCGTTCCTGCCGGCCACGATAGACGCGGCCCATACCCCCCTCGCCCACGACCTCCTCGATGAGGATGTCGCCCACGGCGGCACCGACGAAGGGATCGGGAGCGGTGGCGTCCACCGGTGCCGGTCCCGAGCCGCCCAGGACGATGCGGTTCGCCCAGTCGGTCGGTGACTCATCCACCGAATCGTCGTCCTCGTGCTCGTCGTTGGTCGTCATGGCTCACGTCCGGTGGTCGTTCACCCGCTCCTCGATGAACGTCGTCGCCGCCGCCCAGCGGCGGTGCACGGTCTTCGTGGAGCAGTCGAGCGCGTCGGCGATTTCGTCGGGCGACAGGCCGGCGTACATCCGCAGGTGAAACACCTCGCGGTGTTCGTCGGGCAGATCGCCCGCCGCCTCGTGCATCCGTGCCCAGCGATCCAGGTCGGGGTCGTCGCCGCGATCGTCTGCCACGGAGTCGATCTTCGACCGAATCCCGTCGGCGGAGCGGATCGAGTGTGTCTCGTGGTGCGAGGCGAATGACTCGCGGCCGGCGTACTTCCGGGCGAGGTCGAGGAGTTCGCGACGGATGTGCACGGCGGCGAAGTTGAGAAAGTCGCGGTCGCTCGCGGGGTGGATGGAGGCGAGCGAGCGGTGCAGCCGCAGCGCGGCGTTCTGAACCACGTCGCCGGTCTCGTTCCAACGGCGGACGTTCGGAAACCGGGCCAGCATGCCGTGGGCCATGTCGGTCATCACCGGCAGGACGATCGCGATCAGGTCGTCCCGGGCCTCGGCGCGGCCACCCGCCAGGTCCGCGAGACACTCGCGGATCCGGCGGAGTCTGTCGGGGGCCTCGGGTGTCATCGGCGATCGCGGGCGAGGGCGTGCCGCCGGAGCGGCTGATTCCCCCGGTGGACGGAGGCATTATGCGTCGGCCGGGGGAATGGAATACCCCCGCCACCGATCAAACGAGAGCCCGCCGGGGTTTGGGACTTTTTCGCGGAAGCCCCGCACGATGTCCCGGTGTCCCCTCGGGCCGCGTTTTCAAGGGTGGCGACGGGGCTCGCAGCGTGCGGGTCCGGCAGGGGGCGGTGGCCGCGTGCGGCTTCCCCTCGGTTCATCGCCAAAGAGATGGTGTCATCGAGGAGTTGAGGCAATGAAGCGTGGCTCTATGGCGGCCGTGGTGCTGCTGGGGATCGGTCTGGGTCAGGTGTGTCTGGCTCGGCAGGCGACGGCCCAGGGGGCCGATGCTCCGAAGTCCCGGGCGGCACGGGAGGCGACGGATCGCTTCGACCGGGACGGTATGAAGGCCGAGGCCGACGCACGGGCCGTCCGTGCCGAGCTGCGTGAGCAGTACGTGAAGGACTTGGACGAAGCCCGCAAGGTGGCCCTCGAGAAGGGCGACCTCGACGAGGCCCAGCGCATCCTGCGTGCGAAAGAGGATGTGGCGCGCCCCGAATCACGTTTCGAAATCATCGACGCCCGGTTCATCAGCATGGGCGATCCCGCGAAGGGGATCGATCCGGTGTGGACAGATGTCACGAAGGAGGTCCGGAGGTTGGTGAAGAACGACAGGGTCGTCATCTCGCTCGAGCCCCAGGTCGGCGATCATCTGAAATGGCCTCAACCAGCACAGGGACCGGCACACGACTACAAGTACCTTATGGTCGTCTACTCGATCGACGGCGACGTTCGGCAGGGCCTCGTCAGTCATCCTCGTTGGCGGGCCGAGTTCCCCGAGCCGCGGAAGTCGCGATGAGGGCAGGCGGCGCAGGCTTTGTCATCATGAGGACCACCCATGCAGCCGCCACCGCTTCCACGCCCGATCGGGCGCCGCGTCACCCCGTCGCCGCCCGCGCCGCCCACGTGCCCGCCGCCGAATGCCTGCCGCCCGGCTGCGTCGCCAGACGCTGCCGGCGCGGCGGGCGACGGCGAAACCATGGGTGTGATCGTGACTGATCGGTCCGCGGGAGGCCCGGGGGCCGGTGCTGCCCGACGACGAGGGCAGAAAGCCCGGGGACCGTGGCCGTTCGTCATCGCCATCGTGCTTGGCGGCGTCACGGCCGTGCCGATTGTGCTGGTCGGCCTACGGGTCATTCAGTTTTTTCTGAGTCCCACATGAACGCACCATCCGACGCGTGCGGGCATGCCGCCGGTCCCGATCGCTCGTCGTGCTGCTCCTGGTTCTATCGCTGCGATGGCCGGAAGTGTGGGCCGCTGTCGGCCGGCGAGTTGCAGGCTGCAGTGCGGCTGGGATTCATCCGGCCCGATGACTTCGTCCGCCCCGCCTGCAGCGAAACCTGGCTGCGGGCGAAGTCGGTGCCTGGGCTCTTTCGGGAGCGGGGCTGATGGGCGTCGCGGTCACACCCGCCCCGGCCGCGCATCCGCGTCACCCGCCCAGCAGGGCCACCGCCATGCCCATGTAGATCAGGATGCCGACGATGTCGACGATCGCCGACACGAAGGGATTGCTCATCAACGCGGGATCGAGGCCGAGCGACCGGAAGATCAGCGGCAGCACGCAGCCCACCAGCGACCCCACCATCACCACCGAGAGGACCGTCGCCGGGATCACGAGCGCATGCACGGGATCAGGGGCGTAGGCGAGGCCGAGCAGGAAGCCCGGAATCGCCAGGAGCACGCCGAGCATCAGGCTCACGGCGAACTCGCGGCGGAGAATCCGCTTCCAGTCGGCGAGCTTGCAGTCGCCAGTGGAGAGGGCCGTGATCACGAGCGTGGCCGCCTGGTTGCCCGAGTTGCCGCCGCTGGCGACGACCAGCGGGATGAAGTACATCAGCCACTCGTGGGTCGACTTCCACTTCGCGAGCACCATCGCCGTCACGGCCGCCGTCGCGAACAGGATCGCCAGCCAGATGCCCCGCTTCCAGGTGAGCGAGACGAGGGCCGCCTCCAGGTAGCCCTCGCCGAGCGGGGCGATGGCCGCGATCCGCTGGGCGTCGTCGGTCGCCTCCTGGCGGACGGCATCGAGCACGTCGTCGTGCGTGACGATGCCCACCAGGCGGCCGCGTTCGTCCACCACGGGGATGGCGATGAAGTCGAAGCGGGCGAGCTGCTCGACCACCCGGTCCCGCGGGTCGTCCACGCGGACGGTGATCACGTCCTTCTGCATCAGGTCCGAGACGAGGCTCGTGGGCTTGGCGAGGATCAGGTCGCGGAGCGACACGAAGCCGAGCACGCGGCGTTCGCCGTCGAGCACGTAGATGTAGTAGATCGACTCGCTGTTGGGCGCCTGTGAGCGGAGCCGGGCGATCGCCTCGCCCGCCGTGATCTCGGCGGGGAGCGACGCGTACTCCGTCGTCATCATCGAGCCGGCGGAGCCCTCCGGGCAGGAGAGCAGCATGCGGATGTCGTGCCGCTCGGCCTTGGCCACGAGCGGCAGGATCTCCTCGACGAACTCCGGGTCGAGCTCGCGGAGGAGGTCGTCGCGGCTGTCCGGGGCCATCCACTCGATCAGGCCGCCGAGGTGCTGGCGGTCGGCCGCCGTCATCAGGCTCACCTGCCGCGTCATCGGGTAGTAGGGGAAGATCTCCGCCTGTCGCTCGACCGGGACGGCGTCGAGCACACGCCAGATCTCGCCGTCGTCGAGGCCCTCGGTGAACTCGGCCACCGTGGCCGGATGGAGCTCGTCCGCGACCTCGCGGAGGCCCGCGGCGTCGCCATCGGCGAGCATCACCCGGAGTTCCGGGATCAGGATGGGGTTGGCGGTGGGCATGGCGGGAGGCCCGGGCCGGGAGGAGGGAACGGGCCTATACTGCGGCGTGAACCCGTTATCGACCAAGTATGCCATCGGAATGAACGGACGCGAGCGGCGGTTTACCGGAGTCGTGGTGGTCCGCGTCTGCATTGCGGCCGTGCTGCTCTGCATCGGCGGAGCGGCTCCTGGGGCTACGAGCGATCCGCCGCACGGGCGGGACCGCGGGCTCGAACTGCTGCTCTCGAAGCCCTACCTGCCGGCCGACTTCGATCAGGAGGTGTTCGACGACCTCTGGACGGTGTGGGAGGAGCCGCTGCGGTCGCAGGCCGAAGGAGCCCCCGTCGAGGAGCGCCGGCGGATGGCGATGGAGCGGTACGGCCTCGTGGCCCTCCCCGGCGATGCCTCGCGAAGCATGCAGTATGTGGTCGATGCCGAGGGACGCTGGGTCATGAGTTGCCTCGCCTGCCATCAGGGGCAGGTTCGGGGTGAGGCGATTCCCGGCCTGCCCAACTCGACCTACGCGCTCGAGACGCTCACGGAGGAGGTCCGCCAGGTGAAGGTGAAGCAGCGAAAGGCCTTCAGCCACATGGACGTGGGCTCGCTGCTCCTGCCGCTCGGCACCACCAACGGCACGACCAACGCGGTGATCTTCGGAGTGGCCCTGATGCGGCACCGGGATCCCGACCTCACGATCGTGCAGCGGCCGCCGCGGCTCGACCTCCCGCACCACGACCTCGACGCGCCCGCCTGGTGGCACTACCGCCGTCGCAAGACGCTCTACGCCGATGGCTTCGCGCCGAAGGGCCACCGCATCCTGATGCAGTTCCTGCTCGTCAAGGAGAACGGGCCGGAGAAGTTTCACGAATGGGAGGACGACTTCCGGGCGATCGAGGGCTGGATCGCGTCGCTGGAGCCGCCGGCATGGAAGGGCCCGGTCGACCGCAGCCTCGCCGATCGCGGGGCCGCCGTCTTCGCCGACCACTGTGCGTCGTGCCACGGCACGTACGGTTCGGGCGGCGAGTATCCCGACCGCGTGATTCCGATCGAGGAGGTGGGCACCGACCGTGCGAGGCTCGATTCGCTCACCGCCAAGGAGCGGGTCGACCTGAATGCCAGCTGGTTCGGCCACTTCGGCGACGACGCGCAGGGCATGCGGGAGCGGGAGGAGCCGGCGGGCTACGTGGCCCCTCCGCTCGACGGCGTCTGGGCGAGCGCGCCGTACTTCCACAACGGTTCGGTGCCGACGCTCTGGCACGTGCTGCATCCGGCGGAGCGGCCTTCGGTCTGGCGGCGGACGCCCGCCGGCTACGACGACGCCCGCGTGGGCCTCGAGGTGGAGGAACTCGCCGACCTCCCTGCCGGTCGGCTCCCGTCCGCCGAGCGTCGCCGCCACTTCGATACCCGAAAGCCCGGCAAGAGCGCCGCCGGACACGACTTTCCCGACGCCCTCACCGAGGCCGAGAAGACCGCGGTGCTCGAGTACCTCAAAACGTTGTGAGGAATGCGGGCAGCCCCGAGCCGGCGGCGCGCCGCTGCGGCACGCCCTGGCGACGGTACGGGACGCCACGATGTGATATTCTTTTCCAACCGCGGCGGGGCCGCGGGACACACGACCGGAGACCATCCATGACCCAGTTCGAAGCCGCCCGGGCCGACCAGATCACCCCCGAGATGAAGTTCGTCGCCCAGCGCGAGGATCTTCCCGAGGAGCTGATCAGGAGCGAGGTGGCGAGGGGCCGGATGGTGATCCCCGCCAACACGGTGCACCTCACGAAGCGGCTCGAGCCGATGGCGATCGGCATCGCCGCCCTCACCAAGATCAACGCCAACATCGGCAACTCGGCGGTGACGAGCGACGAGCAGACGGAGCTCCAGAAGCTCCACATGGCGGTCCACTACGGCGCCGACACCGTGATGGA
>CAIKWU010000613.1 GCA_903831155.1 uncultured Planctomycetaceae bacterium
CCATCCGCTCGTAGAGCGTCTCGAAAGGCTCCGCCGTGATGCAGACGTCGCCGCGGAACGGCTGGTTCATGTCGAAGATCAGGTGCATCATGATTCCGAGGTAGGCGGCCAGGATGCCACCGAGCATCAGCTGCGTGAGAAATCGCATGTCGAACAGCCAGCAGATGGCGATGTTGAGAATCGCCCCGAGGATCATCACGTACCACATCGACGCCGGCAGGGACGACTTCACCGAGAACAGCCGCATCTGTCGGGCCTCGAGAAACTCGTTGAACTGCCGCAAGGCTTCGGCGTGGATGATCTCTTCGGCCGGCGTGGAGGGCTTGAACTCCAGGAGTTGGTCATGGACCGCAGCCGCTCGGATTGTTCCCTCCGTGGGGATGATGCCCTGCTTTTGGAGCGGCCACGCGTACTTGATCACGTACCGCGTGTAGTCACGAAGCCGCCACTTGAGATTCTGCGCGTGCGGTTCGGGATAGCGAGAGACGTCCTCGTAGAGGGCCGACAGCGCCGAGGCCTCGCGGGTGACGTTCGCCCCCGCCTCGGCCACGTTCTGGTAGGCGGTGACGGCGATCAGGCCGAGGAGCAGGCCGTAGAACACGCAGAAGCAGGAGAGCACGTAACCGACGATGTCGTTGGAGCCGGTGGTGTACTTGACGAACTGCCGGAGGATCGGCCGGACGATGATCGAACCGATCCAGTAGAAGCCGACGAACACTCCGATGAACAGGAGCGACAGCCGGAACTGCGGGATGTCGTAGAGCCAGTACCACGACTCGGGATCGAAGAGTTGCATGGCCGATTCGGAGAGGGTGTGTCAGCCGTCCTGGGGCAGGATCAGGCGTGGACGGGACCGCGATGGTAGCACCGGCGGACCGCGGGGAGCCAGCAGGATTGCCAGACGTTTTGTCGGCTACTGCACGCGGTCGCCATCGAGGGCGTAGATCGCCAGGTGCCGTCCGTCCGGGCCGCGGAGTTCGTCGATGCGGAACGTGCCCTCGACAGCCACCGGCCGGATCGAGAACTCGGCCGACCGGCCCGGCCGCATCCGGACCACCACGCAGTCGTGAAGCGCCGCCCCCGGGCCGAAGCAGCACTCCTGGTTGTCGCGGACGAGCACGAACTGCGTGAGGCCCGACTGCTGAAAACTCGGGAGAATGTAGCCGCGGATCCGCACCCGCTGCCGCTCGAGCGCGGTCACGCGAGCGGTGAGCCGATCGCGGGCGAAGGGCTCGCCCTTCTGCATCTCGAGCTTGATGTCGTCGAAGGTGATCTCCTGGAGGGCCACGAGCGAGGCCGGGGGGCCAGGTGTGGCCTGCTGCCCGGGCGCAGCGGTCTGGGCGGGCCGCGACGGGGCATCGGCAGGGCTGCCACAGCCGATCGCGATCGACGTCAGCAGGACGAAGGGATGGCGACGGAACGTGGATGCGTTCATGTCAGCGAACCGTCGCCTCGTCGAGGTGGTAGAGCACGCCGCCGGCGAGATCGGCCGCTCCTGCCGGCTCCACCCGGAACCGCCCTGCGACCTTGGTGAGGTTCGGCGTGAAGTCGACCCCGGCCGGGTTGGCGAGCTGCACGAGCACGCGGTCGGTGATCTTCGGATTGCCGCCGAAGCAGCAGTCACCCTGGTCGCGGACGAGCAGGAACTGCACCAGCCCGTACTGCTGCTTGCCCGGGTAGATGTAGCCCTTGAGGAGCACGTCGCGGCCATTCATCGCCCGCGCCGAGTCGGGCACGCCCGTCGCAGGTTCCCCCTCCGCCGGCTGCAGCTCGGCGTAGGACAGCCGCGAGAAACCCTCGGGCAGCTCGGTGGCGTATTCATAGGCGTGGGTGGCGAGGCTCGCCGCGAACGTGATCAGCGACAGGCACAGGGCCGCGAGGGCGAGCGGCCTGCCCGTCAGCGAAGGATGCCGCGCGGCGATGTCGCGGAGTGCCACGCCGGCGAGCACGATCCCCAGCAGCGGCACGGCCGCGAGCCACCAGCCGAAGAACGACACCGGCGACACGATCGCCACGGCCGCGGCCGCGATCGCCGCGCCCGAGACCGCTCGGTAGGCGTCTGCCTCCTCACGGGGCCGAGCGTCCCGGCGGGCGGGATGCGACGGGGAATCGAAGAGGCCGGTGCCCATGGCGGCTTCAGTGGTTGGTGCCCGGTGCCGGCCGCATCGCCGCCCGGGAGGCGAGGGCGATGGCCAGCACCACGGCGGCCCAGATGAGCCACTTCCAGGCTTTCAGCGTGCCCGACGGCGCGGCAGGCTTCTCAGCCGGAAGGGTGGGGTCGCGACCGGGAACGGCGTCGGTCGCCTCGTCGTCCGCCAGCACCGGCGTTACCTCGATGGTGCCACTCGACCCGGTGTCAGAGTCACCCGCGGGCACGGGGCCGTCGCTGCCCGAGTTGTCATCGGGATCGGGGGAAGGCTGGGTCGTCGAGCCCGAGGCGACGAGGCCCGCGATGCCGGCGAGGGTGGCGGCACGGCGCACGGCCTCGGGGTCGATCTCCTCCAGTTCCCTCACCGCTGCGGCCGCTTCCGGGAGCGGGCAGGCCCGCAGGTAGTTCACGATCGGCTCGCGAACGAAGATGTTGTCGGCTTTCGCCTCCTTGAAGAGGGTCACCAGACGGTCGATGGCCGACCAGTCCTGCCAGCGGGCCAGATCCGCGATCACCAGATCGGCGAGCTTCGGCTCCTGGAGCAGCAGCCGCAGCGACTGGAGCACGCGGTCGCGGGGCACCAGATCCGACTCCTCGCCGAGGAACCGCAGCGCCATCACGGCGGCGTACGTTTCGGTGAACGGCACCTCCCGGCCACGGCGTTCCAGGAACAGCCGGTCGACGAGGTCGAGCGCCTCGGGCCCTTCGAGGGCCACGTAGCAGGCGATCAGGGCGTCGAGCCCGCTGCGGGCCTCGAGCTGCTCGGGCGTGAGCCCTTCGCCCGAGAGGATCTTCCCGATCCGCTCGGCGTCGTCCGCCGAGCCGCACACACCGAGCATGGTCGCGTAGAGCCGCCGGCGGTTGGCCTGCACCTTCGGGTTCTCGATCCAGCCGAGGAGCTTCGCCGGGTTCATCTTCTCCTTCAGGCCCTTGACGTCGGCGTAGGGTGCGACGGCGAACTCGTCGTAGGCGTCCCGGGCCAGCGTCTCGTCCTCGTCCTCGAGATGCTCCTGGAAGAAGGCCAGCCGTTCGGGCCCCTTCTCGGGCAGGCCCCCGAGCTTTCGCAGATACTCGACCGCACGGTCGCCGGCGCGAACCGGGCTCGACCAGACGAGATTCGGCGGCTCGACGCCCATGAGCAGAAACAGAGTGCCGACCGGCTTCTCCTCGAGCATGATCGTCTCGATCGGCTTGGCGTCGCCCCCGGTGAGCCCGGCCTCAGCGACGAGGTCGCCTCCCTTGAGCACCTCGACGACCTCGAACTTCCCCTTGGGGAGCGGACCGTCGGCGGTGGGCGAGAGCGCCGACGCGGGCGGCGGCTCGACCAGCCTGGCGATCACCGCCGCCTGGCTCTGGGCGATCTCCTGCGAGAACGTCATCGAGACCGCCGAGCAGAACGGGCACGCACGGGCCGATGCGGCGATGCCCGCTGCCGACAGCACCACGACGCATCCGAGCAGAAGCTTCTTCATGACGTCATCGTAGCGGTTGGGATGGAGCCAAGGAACGTCAGCCGATGAGTGCCCGACCGCCGGCGGGTGAGGGGCGGCCCCTCACGGCGTCACCCGAGCCACTTGGCGACGTCGGTCCGGTAGGCGGCGAGGGCCGGCAGGATCGCGGCGAGGATCGCCAGCGCGATCAGGAACGGCACGAGGAGGAACTCCGCGGCCGGTGCCGCTGTGAGGAGCGTCGCCGACACGCCGGCATTGGTCGTGATCATCGGTCCGATGGCGGCGACGATCGCATGGCCGAGCGCCCAGCCGACGAGGCCGCCGCCGAGCGCGAGGATCACGGCCTCGATGAGCACCGTGGCGAGCACCTGGCTGCGGCGGGCTCCCAGCGCCCGCATCACGGCCACGTCGCGGCTCCGCTCGAGCGACGAACCGACCATGCTCACGAGGATGCCGATCGCGGAGACGATCACGACCAGCGTGGTGACGAGCAGCAGCAGCAGCTCCAGCGGCCGCACGAAGAGCCCGAGGAGCACGCTGATCTCGCGGATCGGCTCGGCCGCCTGGCCGTCCCGGCCCTCGTTGATCTGTGTCTTGAGGGCCATCGCGGTGAGCTCGGCCGGCAGGCCCGGCAGCGAGACCGTCTCGACGAGGATCGCCGTCACCTCCCGCTGCTCACGGGGCAGGGCCGTGGGGATGCCCTCGGCCGACGTGGATCGCTTGTCGGCGGGTGCCCCTTCCACCGGCTTCGCATGCCCTTCCTGCAGGTAGAAGCCCTCCATGTTGACGTACACGCCGCGGTCGACGGGTGTGTCGGTCCGGGCCAGGATGCCGATGACGGTGAACGGATCGTGGACGAGGCCGTCGTCGGCACCGTGCGTGGGCGAGAAGGGATCGCCCACCTTCAGCCCGAGCCTCGCCGCCACCTCGCTGCCGAGCACACCGCCGAAGAACTCGTCGTCGCGGAAGTTGCGGCCCCCTGCGAAGGCGAACGGCTTCGATGGCGTCGTGGCCGCGGCCCTGCCGAGGAGCCTCGCGAGCCACCGGGGCATGCCGGCAGCGGCGCCGCCGCCGTAGGTGAGCCGGTCGAAGTAGGCGGCATTCGTGCCGACGACCCGGAAGCCCCGGAAGTAGTCCCCCATGCAGATCGGCACGGCCGTCTGCACGCTCCCCGCGAACGTGCCGGCCACGGCGTCGGCCCGCGACCCGGCCGGGAGGAACTCCTCGTAGAACGCCCAGGGGATGTTCTCGATCGGCTTGCTGACGAGGTACACGCTGTTGAGCACCAGCTGCAGCGGGCTTCCCTTGGCACCGACGATCATGTTGTAGCCGAGGCCGGAGCCCGAGTTGAACGCCTGCGTCACCACGTGCCCGATCACGAGCGTGGCCACGACGAGCGCCACGCCGAGCGCGAGCGACAGCGCCGTCAGGCCGCTCGTGAGGAGCCGTTGCCGGATGGTGCGCCAGGCGATGCCGAAGAGCGACATGGTGCGGGAACCGTGAGGGGCGGAGAGTCAGGCGTGGTGCGTGGCGGCGCGATTGAAGTCTTCGAGCCGCAGCCGTTTCGGGAACCGTGCGGCCACTTCGGGCGCGTGGGTCACGACGAGCAGGGCGACGTCGTGCTCGGCACAGGTGCTCGTGAGCAGGTCGATCACCTGGTCTTGATGAGCCGTATCGACGCTGGCGGTCGGTTCGTCGGCGAGCACCACCCGCGGCCGGTTGGCGAGCGCCCGCGCCACGGCCACCCGCTGCTGCTGGCCGATCGAGAGCTCGCCGGGCTTGTGGTGGAGCCGGTGGCCCAGGCCGACCGACGAGAGCAGGTGCTCGGCCCGCCAGCGGTCGGGCTTGCCGCTCCCGAACGACATGGCCACGAGCACGTTCTCGAGCGCCGTGAAGCCGGGCAGAAGGTTGAACTGCTGGAAGACCAGGCCCAGGGTGTCGGCCCGGAGCCGGTCGGTGGCCGCCTCGCCGAGCCGGGTGATGTCGGTGCCGCCGATCCGCACCCGCCCGGCATCAGGACGCATGATCCCGGAGATCACGTGGAGCAGCGTCGACTTTCCCGAGCCGCTCTGGCCGGTGAGGGCGACCTGCTCCTTCTCGTCGAGCGAGAACCGGTCAATGTCGAGCACCGCCACCGTCTCGCCGCCGGGCATGGCGAACGTCTTGCGGACGTTTTCGAGTTCGACGACGGGGGCGGGCATGGGTAGGAGTTTACCCGCGGCGGCTCGTTCGGGCTCCATGGTGGGGCTCGGGGCTCCCTCAGTAGCACAGGTTTTCAACC
>CAIKWU010000614.1 GCA_903831155.1 uncultured Planctomycetaceae bacterium
CAGTCCTGGCTGTTGCTCCTCATGATCCGCCGCGCTGGGACGACGCTTGCCGAAGTGCCATTGGCCGACCTATCCTCTCACGCTCGCGGACCTGAAGCGGATGATCGCCGCGGACTGGTGAACGGCGAGTGGCGAGGCGACTCCGGAAGCCGCAATCGCGCGAGCGATGCAGTCGGGCGGGCCGGATCAGCCGTGGTCCCCGCGTCACTCACTCCAGAAGAACGTGGCGTAGCCGGTGTTTCGCTCGCGGAGGGCCGGTGATCCCCGCCACAGGATCTCGGCCTCGGGCCCCCGGGGCTCGTCCACATCGTGCAGCGCCGCCGCCAGGAGAAAATCCGGGACGGGCGCCTCGACGTTCCGGCCGAACGGCCCCAGCGGCAGTTCGACCCGCAGGTCATACCCCCCGGCCACCCGGCGGCCCGTGGCCGTGCAGCCTTCGAGCGGCCGACGGTTCACGAACGCCTCCGCCGTGGAGCGGCCGTCAGCGTCGGGGGCGGATGCCTTCACCCGCAGCGTGCCACGCAGCATCCGAGGATCGGCCCGGCGTCTGTCGTCGGGCCGCGTGTCGATGAGAAACTCGACCGCGTCGCCCGCCTCGATCCGCTCGTCGGTCACGTGGGCGTCGATCACGAAGCGGCGGCCGTCGTGGCCCGTGACGAACGTAAACCCGCCGTCGTCCGGACCCGTCCAGCTGGCCGCGTCGCCGAGCACGAGCGCGGCCCCGTCGGTGCCGTAGCCGCCGCGGAGCCAGTCCGGGCCGCCAATGTCCGGCCGCGCGGCCACGCGGGGGCAGGCATGCCGCGCGTCGATCACCACGGGAACGAGCCGCTCGGCGAACAGGTCGTCGGGGCCGGGCGTCCGCAGCCGCGCCCGAAACGTGGCCCCAGCCAGCCGCGAGAATGCGATCGCCTCCCCGAACCGCAGCCGCACCGAGGCGGTCGCATCGCCGCCGGCCGAAGCCTCGAGCGTGAGCCGCTCCGGATCGACCGTCAGGCCGCGGAGTGGCAGCCCGTCGAACGCACCCTCTAAGGTCACCGGCATGCCCAGCCCGTTGGTGAGCCGCACGTGCAGGTCGCCCTCGACAAAGCCGGCCGCATCCTCGAGAAAGATCGGGGCCACCTCCACGACGGTGCCAGCGAGGAATTCGCGGAATCGCTGCGACTCCTCCTCAGTGACCACGTCCGGGGGCAGGATGCCGTCGAGCGTCAGGTTCACCACCTGCGGGCCGTCGTGCTCCATCGTCAGCCACGTGACGTGGTCGAACTCGCCGTAGGGCCGGCCTCGAAGCTGCGACCCACCGCCGGTGGTGGCCAGCGCGTAGTACTGCCGGCCGCCGTTGCGCCGGTACTGCACGTAATGGTGGATGTGGCCGGAAAAGACCGTGTGCGCGCGGTCGGCCAAGAGCGCCTCCACCTGCTTCCAGTTGGTGCTGTCGTCGCGGCCTTCGGCCAGATCCCGCTCGGCGGTGGTCCAGAGGGGCCGATGAAGAAACACAAGCGTGTGCCGGGCATCGGCA
>CAIKWU010000615.1 GCA_903831155.1 uncultured Planctomycetaceae bacterium
ACGGCCTCCTCCTGCGCCGCCTTCGCCGTCGCCAGGATCGCCGCGTGGCCCTTCGGACCGCCGAGGATCTGCGGCAGCTGCTGGATCGCCCCGAAGGCGATGCCATAACTCGCGGCGAAGACCAGCGTGGTCACCACGGTGGTGCGGACGAGCCCCGGACTGAAGAGCTCGCGGATGCTGGGGCGGCGGAGCGTGCCGGCCTGCCGCTTCGCCTCCCACACCGGGCTCTCCGGCAAGAACGGCCGGATGAGGATCAGCGGCAGCGCGGGGATCACGCCCGAGATCAGCGTGTAGCGCCAGGCCTCGTGGCCGCCCTGGATCGCCGGCAGCGTGTCGGCGAACCGGGCCGCGAGCACGTTGGCCGCGCCCACGAGCAGGCCGCCGAGCGACGAGAATGCCTGCGTCCAGCCGAGCACCCGCTCCCGCTGGTGCGGGTCGGGAAAGAGCTCCGCAAGCCACGCCACCGCCGCCACGAACTCCACGCACACGCCGATGAACACGAGGCAGCGGAAGAAGAGCAGCATCTCAAGCGACGTCGCAAAGCCCGCCGCGAGCGCCGAGAAGGCATAGAGCAGGATGCTGTAGGTGAGCACCCGGCGGCGGCCGAGGAGGTCGGTGAGGTAGCCGCCGAGGAGGCCGAACACGCCGCCGGCGATCGCCGGCAGGAAGAAGAGAGCCCGCGCCCACTTCGTGTATTCGGGCGAGCCGGGCACGAGCAGCGGCGTGCCCTCGGGAGTGAGGCCGCCGAGCGCCGCCAGCGCCGGCTTGATCACCAGCGGCAGCATCAGGAGCTCGTAGATGTCGAACGCGAAGCCGATCGCCGCGATCGCACACACGAGCCAGGCCGTGAGCGTGAGCCGTCCAGAGGAGGTCATGCCCGATGTGGAATCATGCGATGCGGCTGCCATGCGAAGATCCCTGAGGCCCGGAAAAACGACGATGCCGGTGAGGCCCGAAAGCCTACCGGCAGCGAAGCGAACGCCCAACGTGCTGGGGCGTGGAACCCGGTGCGGCCCTGCGAGCCCGGGCTACTGCGGGCCGATCGACGGCGGGCACTTGGCGAGGAAGTCGCGAGGGCCGCGGGTCGTGTAGTAAGGATAGGCCACCGCGCCCGTCGGCGGTCCGGGGGGCTGCGTGGATCCGTAGTCGCTGCCGCCGAGCGCCGCCTTCTCCTCTGGGGAGAGGTGGTGCTTGGCAAGTCCGCCGTAGCGGCCGACGTGCCGCGGATGGCAGGCACCCCCTTCGCACTCCTGGCAGGCACCGCCCGGCTGGCAGTTGCCGGTGGAGCAGCCCTCGGGGCCGCACTGTGCTGGATCGCACATGCCGTCCTGGCACTGGCCTCCAACCTGGCCCGCGTGGTGGCCGTGGGGGCCGTCGGTGTTGAGCAGGAAGAGCCGGTCGACGATCGAACAGCCGCTCGACGTGGCGATCACGGCGATCACGACGGCGAGGCCCAGGGCACGCGAAAGCGTCTTCATGGCGGGATCCCCGAAGGGTGGACGCTCCGCCGGGCACTCCGCCCGGGCCGACCGTCCACGAGTCTCCGGTGGTATCGGTCGTGCCGCCCACGCCGGTTGAGAAAACCCTGCGGGCGGCAAGCTGGGCAGGATGGACGGGCCGCCTACCCGCGGAACCGGCCGGCGATCAGCGAGATGTTCTGGCCGCCGAAGCCGAACGAGTTGGAGAGGGCCTGCTCCACCCTGCCCTCCCGCACCTTGTTGGGCACGTAGTCGAGGTCGCAGTTCGGGTCGGGCGTCTCGTAGTTGATCGTCGGCGGGAGGAGGCCGTCGCGGATCGACAGCAGGCAGACGATCAGCTCCGTCGCCCCGGCCGCTGCGATCAGGTGGCCCATCATGCTCTTCGTGCTCGACACCGGGATCTTGTAGGCGCCCTCGCCGAAGACCTTCTTGATGGCGAGCGTCTCGACCTTGTCGTTGACGTCGGTGCTCGTGCCGTGGGCGTTGATGTAGTGGATGTCGGTGAGGCCCAGCCCCGCGTCCTGGAGCGCCATCGTGATGCAGGCCGCCGCGCCCCGCCCCTCGGGATGCGTGTCGGTGATCCGGTAGGCGTCGGCCGTCGAGCCGTAGCCGAGGATCTCGCCGTGGATCTTCGCGCCCCGGCGTTTTGCATGCTCGAG
>CAIKWU010000616.1 GCA_903831155.1 uncultured Planctomycetaceae bacterium
ACGGCCTCCTCCTCGCCGCCGCGAACCACCGGCAGCAGGCTCTCGGCAAGCCGCGCCAGATTCCAGTGGGCGATCGCGGGCTGGTTGCCGTAGGCATACCTTCCCTGCTGGTCGATCGAGCTGAAGACAGCCGCGCGGTCGTACGTGTCGAGAAACGCGCACGGCCCGTAGTCGATCGTCTCCCCCGACACGGCCATGTTGTCGGTGTTCATCACGCCGTGCACGAACCCCACGTGCATCCACCTGGCCACGAGCGCCGCCTGCCGCTCGATCACGTGCTCGAGAAACGCCACGGCCGGATCGTCCGCCGCCGCTGCAGCCGGCGCGTGCCGCGCGATCGCATGGCCGAGCAGCGCCTCGAGCAGCCCGGGCTCTCCGACGGCCGCGGCATACTGGAACGTGCCCACGCGCACGTGGCTCGCGGCGACGCGGGTCAGCACCGCGCCGGGCAGGGGTCTGTCCCGCATCACCCAGTCACCCGTGGAGGCGACCGCGAGGCTCCGGGTGGTCGGAATGCCGAGGCCGTGCATCGCCTCGCTGATCAGATACTCGCGGAGCATCGGCCCCTCGGCCGCACGGCCGTCGCCACCGCGGGAATAGCGGGTTCGCCCCGCCCCCTTGAGCTGCAGATCGAACCGTCTGCCGTCCGGCACGACCTGCTCCCCGAGCAGGATCGCCCGGCCGTCCCCCAGGTTCGTGAAGTGCCCGAACTGGTGGCCTGCGTAGGCCTGGGCGATCGGCTCGGCCCCCGGCGGCAGTTCGTTGCCCGCGAAGATCCCCGCGCCGCTCATCCCGAGGGGCTCGACATCGAGGCCGAGTTCCGCCGCGAGCGGCTCGTTGAAGGCAAGCAGTGCGGGACTGCTCACCGAGCCGGGAACGGCCGGGGAGAAGAGCTGCTCGGGCAGCCGCGCATACGAGTTGTCGAATCGCCAGCCGGCGTCGGGGAGCGAACGTGTCATGGACGGGAGGTGGCGTGCGGAGGCCGCCGTTTCGGGCCCGCGGCGCTGGCGGGGCTGGTCTCGATCCACATGAAGCCTAGTGTTATCCAGAGTTCATCTGCCATCCCTTCCCGGAGCCTTTTTATGTCGTCTCTCCCTCGCACTCTCGTTTTGTGCTGTGTCGGACTGCTCTCGATGTCGTGCCTGACAGCCTCGGCGGCACCCTGCAACGGATCGAAGGCGGGCGTGGCCCAGGGCGGCCATGTGATTCACCCGACGGTCATCCACGAGCGGGTGGTCACCGACCACCATGTCGTCCAGGTGGCGATGGCGGAAGCCCCCAAGGACATCGTCGACACGGCGGTGGGCGCCGGCACGTTCAAGACGCTCGCGGCGGCCCTCGGAGCCGCTGACCTCGTGGGCACGCTCAAGGGAGCCGGCCCGTTCACCGTGTTCGCCCCGACGGACGAGGCATTTGCAAAGCTGCCGCCCGGCACGGTCGAGACGCTGCTCAAGCCTGAGAACAAGGAAAAGCTCAAGGAGATCCTCCTGCTGCACGTCGTCCCCGGCACGGTCTATGCCGCCGACGTGGTCAAGCTCAAGGAGGCCAAGACGGCCGGCGGCAAGACGGTCTCGATCTCGACCGACGGCGGTGTGAAGGTGGGCACGGCCACCGGGTCGGCGAACGTGGTGAAGACCGACATCAAGACGAGCAATGGCGTGATCCACGTGATCGACGCTGTCATCCTGCCGTAGCACTTCTGCAGACTGGTTCGCCGCGGTCCCGCTGGGTGCGATCCCACCCGCGGGCCGCGGCGGTATAGTGTCGGCCATGCCGACGCGCGTGCTCGTGATCGACGACGAAGAGGCGGCTCGCCGGGCCGTCGCCGAAGGTCTCCGCGACGCCGGATGCTTCGTGCTCGAGGCAGGGGACGGGATCGCCGGGTTACGGGCGGCTCTCGACGAGCGACCAGACCTCGTGGTGCTCGACCTGCGGCTTCCGGGCCTCGACGGCGAGCGGCTGCTCTCGCGGCTTCGCGAGGCGAGCAGGGTGCCGGTGATCGTCGCCTCGGCGAAGCGTGACGAGGAAGATCGTGTCGCGGCACTCGATCTCGGTGCCGACGACTATCTCGTGAAGCCGTTCAGTGTCCGCGAACTGCTCGCCCGCGTGCGGGCGGTGCTCCGGCGAAGCGACGGCGAGCCGCCGGCCGCGATGACGGTCGGCGGGGTCACGATCGATTTTCCCTCGCGGACGGCCAGCCGCTGCGGCGAACGGGTGCAGCTCACGGCCCAGGAGTTCGCCGTGCTCGGCTGCCTGGCGGGAAGGCACGGTCGGATCGTCAGTCGCGCCGAACTCGAGGACCTGCTCCATCCCGGCGAGCATCCGCCTCCGGACCTGGTGAGCAATGTGGTGGACGTGATCATCCTGCGGCTCCGCAAGAAACTCGGCCACGACCTGATCACGACCCGGCGGGGCCAGGGGTTCATCATCGATGGTTGAGCCGGCCGGCCGGCAGGCCGCCCCGTCGCTGCGGCGGCGGTTCGCCCTCTGGTTCGGTGCGCTCTTCGTGCTCGGGGCCGTTGCCCTGCGGGCGCTGCACTACCGCGCGGCCGTGGACGGTCTCGCCCGCGACATCGACGTGCTCCTCTGGTCGCGGCTCTCCGCGGTGAAGTCGCAGGAGCGGTTCGCTCCCGACACGCTCCTCGATCCGCATTTTCGTGACGACGGCATGTTTCTTCCCGAACTGCCGCTCGGCCGCGACGCCAGGCTCGCCCGTCTCGTGGGGCTTGTCATCCCGCCACTCCTGCCGCCCGCCGATGACGTGCCCTTCGCCTGGTTCGCCGGCGTCTGGCACCACGATGGCGGGCTCGTGGATCACCTCGACATTCCCGCGGAGATCGTCTGGGATCCGCGCTGGCGGGAGCGGATCGACACCGTCTGGACGACCGACGACGACCGCCACCGGCTCGCCGCCACGGCGGGCGCGAACGAAACGCTCGTGGTCGTCGGCGCGCCCTTGGCCGGATTCGTCGCCGCCGCCCGCCGCGAGCTCGCGTTTCAGGTGCTCACGTTCGTGATCTGGGTGCCCCTCGTGCTCGGGGTCGGCTGGCTGGCGATCACGAAACTCCTGGCACCGCTCGCCGGAATCGCCGAGACGGCCCGCCGGATCCGCGCGGGCCGCTTCGCCGAGCGGATCGACCTCGGCCGTGCCGACGCCGAACTGGAGGAGATGGCTGGCACAATCAACGACATGCTCGACCGCCTCGACACGATCCGTGAGTCGCAGGCACGGTTCAATGCCGACGTCGCGCATCAACTCCTGAATCCCGTCCATGCGATTCTGCTCGAGTCCGAGGCGGGCACCCCGGCACGTCCGGCGGAGGAACTCGCGGCATCACTCGGCCGCGTGGGCGGGCTCGCCCACCGGATCGAGCACATCTGCGACGTGCTGCTCGCCTACTCACGTTCGGCGGCCCTCGATCCGGAGCGGATGAAGCGGGTGGACCTCGAGCCGATCGTCGTGGCCGCGATCGACCGCGTGGGCCCGCGCGCCACGGCCGGCTCGCTCACGGTCGTACCGCCGCCCTCGGGCGCGGTCGTGCGGGGCGACCCGGCCCTGCTCGAGGAGGTGTTCGTGAACCTGCTCGCCAACGCCGTGGAGCACAGCCGGGCAGGCGGCCGGATCGAGGTCCGCCTCACCGCAGACGCCGGAGGCTGCCGCGTCTCGGTCGTCGACCAGGGTGTCGGGGTGGCGGCCGAGACTCTTCCCCGGCTGTTCCAGCGGCTTCACAGCGGAAAACCGACCGGCGGCCACGGCATCGGGCTCGCCCTGTCGCGGCGGATCGCCCGCAGCCACGGCGGCGATCTCACGCACGAACCCACGCCCGGCGGTGGTGCGACGTTCACGATCTCGTTTCCGCCCTGCCCGTGATGCAAGAATGCCCCAGCAGGTGAGCGGGCCGCCGAGGAGGCCGACGCGATGCACACGACGACGCAACAGCGACGGTGGTCGGGCCATGGCCTGATTCTCGCGAGCGCCGGCTGGCTGGTGGCGGCGCCCGCGGCCGCACTCGAGCCCGCCACCCGCTGCGTGGTGGTCGACGTGTTCGCGCACGAAACGGCGGCCGCGGAGGAGCCGGCCATGGAGGCCGTCGAGGCATTCGCCAATGGCCGCCGTGGGCTCGTCATCGTGCGGCACTTCCTCGACGCGAGCGCCGACGATCGCGCCGCCCTCGACAAGCTGGCCGCCCGCCATCGCTTCGACGCGGCGAACACGCCGGTCGTGCACTGCTGCGACCGCGTGCTCCACGGCACGACCGACGCCGAGGCGATCGCGGCGCGGCTCGCCGAGTCGCTCCGGGTGGAGCTCTTCGTGCGGCCCGGCTGCCCGCACTGCGCCGACGCGAAGGCCTGGCTTCCCGGCCTCGTCGCCCGCCACCCTGCCCTCGAGCCGGTGCAGCACGACCTCGTGGCCGATCCCGGAGCCCGAGGCCGCCTCGCCGACCTCGTCCGCGTGCATCGCCTGGCAGCGGTGAGCGCGCCAGCGTTTCATCTCTGCAACCGGCTGGCGATCGGCTTCGACGACGCGGCCCGCACCGGCAAGCGACTCGAGGGCCTGCTCGCCCCGTGGACCCGCCCCTGCCCCGATTCGATCGGTGAGCCGACGAGCGAGCCCGAGCCACCGCCCGCCGACGACGAGTCGACGATCGACCTGCCGATCGTCGGCACCGTCGACGCGCGGGCCCTGGGCATGCCGCTGTTCACGCTGGCGATCGGCCTCGTGGATGGCTTCAACCCATGCGCCATGTGGGTGCTGCTCCTCCTGCTCTCGATCCTCGTAAACCTCCAGGACCGGGTGCGGATCCTCGCGGTGGCCGGCACGTTCGTCGTTGTGAGCGGTCTGGCCTACTTCGCCTTCATGGCCGCCTGGCTCAACGTGTTCGAGTGGTTCGGCTACCTGCGGCCGGTGCAGGTGGCGCTCGGGCTCCTAGCCATCCTCGTGGGAGTGATCCACGTCAAGGACTTTTTCGCGTTCCATGCCGGGGTGACGCTCTCGATCCCCGAGGCGGCAAAGCCCGGCATCTACCAGCGGATGCGGCGGATCGTGACGGCCGAGAACCTGATCGGGGCCGTGGTGGGCGCGTTCGTGCTCGCCGTGCTCGTCAACGTGGTCGAGCTCCTCTGCACGGCCGGCCTGCCCGCGCTCTACACCAACATCCTCTCACGCCAGGGCTATTCGGCCGCCGTCCGCTACGGCTACCTCGGCCTCTACATCGTGGCCTACATGTTCGACGACGCCGTGATGGTGGCAGGGGTCGTGGCCACGCTCTCCCGGTTCAAGCTGCAGGAGACCGGCGGCCGCTGGCTCAAGCTCGTGAGCGGCGGCGTGATCCTGCTGCTCGGCCTCGTGATGCTCCTGCGGCCGGAATGGCTCGAGTGACGGACTCGCTCCGGCCTGCCGGCGGCGGATCAGCCCCCACCGGTAGCCCGCTGCGACGCCGCGATTCGAGACACGGAGCCACCTTCGCTCGCGGGTCTCGCTTCAGCGCATCCCCGCCGTGGACACCATGCTCTTCCACGGGCTGTCCGGCAGATCCTCGAGCAGCCCGATCACGATCCGGGCCGTGTGATCGGCGCCGGCGACGCTCGTGTGCGTCCGCGCGTCGGCAAAGAACGGCTCGACTGCTTCGCGGCCGAGCGCGTCGTACGACGCTGCGACCGCCTCGTGCAGATCGAGCAGCGTCGCCTGCTCCGACGCCGCCACAGCCCGGGCCCACGCCACCGTGCCATCGGTCGGCCGGCCGATCCGCGAGCCGTCGGCCTCCCACATCTTCCGCGGCACCTGCGTGCAGAGGTAGGGCGTCGCCCCCTTGGCCCGCGCGTCGGCGAGGTACTGGCGGAGGTAGCTGCCGTAGGTCCGCACCGTCTCGTGCTTCTTCGTGAGCAGGTTGTCGATCTCCTCGGTCTCGTCGCCCGTGCCGCGGATCGAGCCCCGGGCGCGGGAGTCGTCATTGATCGGGCCGCCGTCGTTGTGGCCGAACTGGATGATCACGAAGTCGCCCGGCTTCATCATCGAGAGCGTCGCCGCCCAGCGGCCCTCGGTGATGAACGTGCGGCTGCTCCGGCCGCCGATCGCGACGTTCACCACGTTGACCTTCGCGGGATCGAGATACTTTCCGAACTCCTCGCCCCAGCCCCGCTGGCCCTGCGTGCCGCACTTCACGGTCGAGTCGCCCACAAGGAAGAGCGTGGGGAGGTCGGGATTCGCCGGCCGGGCCATCCGAAACCGCGCGGCATCCTCGACCGGCCGGTCATCGTCGGGAGCGGCGCTGACCGACACCGCGGCCAGAACGAAGCAGGCAACCAGACAGCGAATCAGCATGCGCATCACCTGCCGTCGGGAACGGCCAGGACCTCGAAGGGGCTCTCGGGAATCGCCACGGCATCCTGGGGGTCGGGATGCTCGGGATCGAAGGGTGTTACGTCGGCGGCGAGCAGCGCGGCGAGATCGGGCACGCCGGTGCGGATCCCCTCCACCACGCAGCGGGCGATCTCGTAGCCACCGAAGTTGCTGAAATGGGTGTCGTCGCGGATCGGCTCGTCCTGACCGGGATAGGTTTTGGCCGGCACATGGAGGAACACGGCCTTGCTCCCATCCGCACCGAGGGCCTGGTAGAGCCGCTTCGACATCGCGTTGAGATCGACCAGCGGCACATCCTTTTCCCTCGCCGCGCGACGTACCGCCTCGGGAAAGTCGCCGAGCGACTCCACCACTTTTCCTGCGTCGTCGAACCGCCGCCTGGCGACCGACGTCACGAGCACCGGTTTTCCTTCGCGG
>CAIKWU010000617.1 GCA_903831155.1 uncultured Planctomycetaceae bacterium
GAACGTCGATTCCCAGCCGTGGATGATCCGGGCCGGCGCCTCGATGCCCGCCAGCACGCCGTCCATGAAGTGCGACAGGTTGGGGTAGTCGTCCCAGCCCCCCGGCTCGCTCTCGGGGCCCCACGAGAAAAACGAGTTGAGAAGGATCTCCGGATACTCCGCCTGCACGGCCTTGATCCATTGCTCGCCGCGGGCCCGCCAGGTCGCCGCGGTGCCGAGCCCGAACGGGTAGTACTCGCCCGTGGGGTAATGGCCGTACTGCTCGGGATCCATCATCAGGCCCTTGAGGCCGGCCTCGCGGCAGATCCGGGCCGAGAGCGCCGCGTTGCGGACGACCACGTCCCAGTCCGCCTGGCTGCTCGGGTTCACCGACTTGGTGGCGGCGTCTTCATCGGAGGCGAACTCGCTGAACCCGTACCAGAGAAAGTTGTCGGTGACGTGGCCCCACTGCACCTGCTTCAGATCATTGACCGCCCCCTCGACCACCGACCAGGGGATCGGCACGTTGAGCATGGTGAGCTGGTTGAGGCCGTACACGGGCTGCGACACCAGACCCTGAGACGTCGTCCAGGCCGGATCGATCGGCACCGGGATCGTGAGCCCGTCGAAGGGCGTGTTGGCGAGGTAGTCGGGATGGGTCGCGAGATACTGCGGCGACGGCCAGTCGGGGTCTGCGGGGTTCACCCGGGAAAAGATGCCGGTGTTGATCACCTTCTTGTCGCGAAGCTCCGCCGGGCTGACCCAGGCCTGAAGGTCGGACGGCAGAAACTCCGGCACCTGCATGTCGGCGATCTGGAGGTAGTGGTTCACGCCATCGGAGCTCAACCTGGTGGCGTAGATGCGCAGGCCCCGCGCCTGCACCGGCGCGGAGAAGGTGTGCGTCACGCTCATGGCGGGGGGCGTCTGCCCCGTGAACGTCATCCCCGGCACGGTCGTCCACGTGACCATGTCGGTGCTCGATTGGATCTGATAGTCCACCGGGAAGCAGACGTTGCCGCGGGGATAGATCGTGAGCGCCGACAGCGTGGCCACCTGCCCGACGTCGAGCGCCACCCACTCCGTGGCCACGGCGTTGGCACCGCGGCTCGTCGAGGAATAGACCGTCGTCACGTTGCCATCGACCGCCCTGGACGGCTCCCAGCCGGACAGGTTGGTCGAGGCCGTGCCGACAAGCTGGAACGCCGTCGCCGGCAGCGCCGGTGCGGGCCCCACCTCGGCGAGCGAGCCGACGCGGACGTCGTCCCACGCCGTCGCCCCCGGCGACGCCACGGCCGAGCCCAGCGTCACCCAGCGGACCAGCGTCGGGTCGAACGCCCACGAGAACGTCTTCGTCACCTCCGCCGTCCGCGTCGCGTTCCAGCCCCGGAACGTCCCCTGCCACGTCGCCGGAGACGCCTGATCCCGCACCAGGTCGAGCCGCATGAAGTGCCAGCCCGCCTCCACCGCCAGACCCGTGTCGAGCTCGACCACCACGCCCGGCTGCGACGCATCGACGTACTCGATCCGGTACGTGCCCTTCGCCGCCGCGCCCATCCGCACCAGACCAGCGTCGGCCACCGTCGGGAACGACGCCAGACCCAGCATCCCGCGGTTCGTCCCCGCCGAATCCGAGAACCAGCCCTGCACGACCACGTGGTCCAGGCCCGACAGATCGACCGGCCGCATCAGCCGCGACGCCTGGTTCGCCGACGCCGCGTACTTCCGGCCCGCACCGCGCGAATCATGCTGCGCCACCGTACCCCAGCTGCCGCTCTGCAAGACCCACTCGCTCGAGGCCAGGCGACTCGTCGCCGCACCCTCCCACGTCTCGCCGAATCCGCCCGCCGCCGCAGACTCCGCCAGGTACGAACCCCGGTCGTAGGCCGCCGTCGCCAGCAGTTCCGCCACGTCGAGCACGTCGAACACGTCGTCCGCGTTGTTGTCGCCTTCCTCCCAGGTCGCGAACGCGCCCGTGTCGAACGTCCCCGACGCGATCATGTTGGTCGCGTCGAGCACGTCGATCACCCGGTCCAGATTCGTGTCGCCGGCCGCCGCGAAGGCGATCGAAAGGCTGCCGTCGTCGTTCACCACATGGCCCACGCTCCCACCCGGTGCCGACGCGATCGACGACGACACGATCCCCTCCGGACCGTCCCAGCCCCCGCCGTTGCGACCCGTCGCCAGCCACCGCCGCACCGCGGAAAGGTCATACCCGCCGGACGCCACCGTCACCCCGCCCGAGCCCACGTCCAAACGGCCGCCCGCCGCCACCCCGAGGCCAGCCGCGGCCGCACGCACCGTGCCCACATCCAAGCGCACCCGGCCGCTGCCGCCGATCGACAGCATGCCACTGCCCAGGCCCGTCGCCTGACGCACCACCACCTCGCCATCGTCCACCGCCGCACCAGCCGCGAACCCGCCGGCGTTGGTCACCTCCAGCGAACCCGACCCACGCTTCGCCAGTCGCACCGAACCGGCGAGACCTCCCAGCAGAACCGACGAACCCGGAGAGTCCACCTCCAGCGACGTGCCCGATCCGCCCCCCACCACGCCCTCGAAACGCACCCGCGACCCGGCCGCACTCGTCCGCGTCGACACCCCGCCGCCGAGCGTCACGTTCCCAGAGTACGTCTGGCTCCCGGGGCTGATCACGTTCGCCGAAAGCGTGATCGACGGCGAGCCGATCTCCACGCCTCCCGACGCCGGGCTCAGGCTACGGCCGATCACCGTCGCCTCGATCGTCGAGGCCACCGTCAAAGGATCGCCGATCGGCTGACCACCGCTCGCCGGCAGTTCCAGCCGGTCCACTCCCGTCGAGCCCGTCACCGAGATCGACGTCGTCGTCCCCACCGAAAAACTGCCGATCGACACGTTGTTCGTGTTCCGAACCACGTAGTTCGTGCCGTCGCTCGTCAGCCGCGCCACCTGCTCGGGTACGCTCGACGACGGCGTGAACGATATCCGCAGCTCCCCAGATACCAGCGATGCCTGAACCGCAAGCACACGACGGCTCTCCAAGGCCTCCGCCCCGGAGAGGCCAGTGGACGCTGCTCGTCTCGACGGTCGCCTGCTGCGCGATGCCATGCCAGGGATTCTCAGGGGGCGGGATGACTGGACGGCGGGGAGGACGAGGCATCCCGCGGTGTATTACGAAACACCCTTACAAAAGGATCGTGTGCGGCTCTTCGGTCGTCGGAAATGCCGTGTCCGAAGGGCGTTGGCGGCCGCGATCAGAGGCCGTTGGTGTCAACGGCCTCACCCCCGTTTCGGGTGGCCAGGGCCGTGAGCACCTCAATGGCCGCCGCATTCGACAGCGACTGCACGTGGCCATCCGCGAACCCGAAGATCGTGATCCCCGAGTGCGGCCCGCCGAAGTAACTGCCGGCGACGGAGATCGGCACCTCGCCCGCCCCGTAGGTGGGCGTCAGCAACTTTCGGCTGCCGTTCTCAGGCACGCTGAAGCCCATCATGCGTCGCTGCGTGTTGCGAATCCCGCTGTAGATGCTCGCATCACCATTCCGGCCGCGGGGCTCCGTCGCGGAGATCCACTTCTCGCCGAACATGGCGGTCTTGCTCGTTCCATCGGTGACCTTCCCGACCGACACCTGATGCTTCGACGATAGCAGCACGGGGCCCTTGGCGTCGGCGGGGCCGATTTTCGCGATAGCCGGCACCACGGCGCCGTTCGCCTGGCTGAAGGTCGTGTCGCTCGCGGGCGTCACCAGCGTACCGAACGAGGCGGCGTAGTCCGACGTCGTTCCGCCCGGCGTCGCGAAGTCACTCTCGCTCAGCACCGGCGGCAGACGCGAAGGGCACGAGTAACTCTTGACTGGGGTCTGGTAGGCGGCGGGCACCTGAGCCGCCACCACCCGCTTGAGATCCCAGAGATCGGCGAGCGTCTTCTCCTCCATGTAGGGCAGCAGAAGGGCCGCCCAGGTGGGCCACGAGTTGTAGCCGCCGGCTTGGCTGATCAACGAGTTGTCGCCCAGGAACGCGGGCACCAGAAACTTCTTCGCGCTCTCGTAGTTGACGGCCGCGAGGCCGATCTGCCGGAGGTTGTTGGTGCACTGGATCCTGCGGGCCGACTCGCGGGCCGCTTGCACCGCCGGCAGCAGCAGGCCGATCAGCACCCCGATGATCGCGATCACCACCAGCAGCTCGACCAGCGTGAAGCCCGCACGCGGGCCGCGACGCCCGAAGCCTGAAGCGGAGATCCGGGGCAGGGCGGGGGATCTCATCCGTTCCGCCTCCGCATCACGAGCCGGCGGACACACACGCCGAACACAGCAAGCCCCGCCACCAGCACCGAGCCCGTCGGCTCAGGCACCGCTGCCACGCCGGCGGCTCCCGACGCCGAGTTGTAGTTCCCCGCGTCGTACAGCCCCGTCGCGAAGAAGTCCGCCGCGTCGAGGATGTCCACGATCCCGTCGTAGCTGAAGTCGCCCTCGATCCACGTCGCCGCCTGACCCGAGTCGAACTTGCCAAGTGCCAGGAAGTTCGACGCGTCCAGGATGTCGATCGACCAGTCGATGTTCGTGTCGCCCGGAGCCGCATACGCCACCGTCAGCGAGCCGTCGCCGTTGTCGAGCCAGCCCACCGCCCGCGGAGTGCTCGCGGCGCTCTCGGCCGCCGCCGTGCTCGACGTGATCCCGCTGGTGCCCGTCCACGAGCCGTCGCCACGGCCCTCCAGGATCTCCGCCACGAGCTGCGGAGCCGTCATCCCCGAGGTGATCGTCAGCCCGCCGCTCGTCACGTCCAGAAGCCCGTTGCCCGTCGCAAGGTCCAGGCTCGCCACGCTCGCCATCACCTGCGGCGCCACCTGACCCGTGCCGCCAGCCACCACCACCAGCCGGCTCGACGGCAGCGCCGACGCGTTCGCCAGACGCAGCACGCCACCCTGCACCGTCGTCGAGCCCGTCAGCGTGTTCGCCTGGTCGAGAACCAGCGTCCCCGCGCCCGTCTTCACCACCGGTATCGAGCCCGACAGCTGCGGGTATCCCGCCGCCGTCTGCGTCTGCGTGCCGCTCGTCACCGGGATCGTGATCACCGCCGGCGCGGCCGACGTGAACACCAGGTTCAGGTCGTTCCCGCTCTGCACGATGCTGAACGTCCCGCCGCCGAGCGGGTTGCTGAAACCGCCCGCGCCGTTCGCCGCCGTCGTGTTGATCAGGAACTTGTCGGCCGCGAAGCCCGTGATCCCGCCCGCCGCCGACGCGATCTTCCAGCTGTAGCCCTGACCCGAGCTGAAGTTCGTCGCGCTGCCGCTCACGTCCGGGCCCGTGCCCGAGAGCGTCCAGAGATTCACCCGGAACGGATCGGCCGACGTCGATGCGATCGTCAGCGCCCCGCCCACGTCCAGCAGATCCCATGAATCCGCCGCTCCCGCCGTGCCCGTCGCCGAGAGCATCTGCCAGTTGTAGTTGCCCCCGCTCCCCAACGTCACCGCGTCGGTGATCGTCAGCGTCCCGGGGCTCATCCCGGGAGACACCGTCGCACCGCCCGACACCGAGATCGCTCCCGCCACGCTCCCACCGCCGGCCAGCGTCTGCGCCGCCGGCACCGCATACACACCGCCGGCAACGTCCGCGACGAAGAACGACGCCCCCGAACCCACCGTCACCGACGGCGAGCCCGCCACCGAGCCGTTCTCGCCCAGCGACAGCGTCCCCGCCAGCACGCTCGTCCGCCCCGTGTACGCCTGCGACGTCCCGAACGTCACCGTCCCAACCCCAGACTGCACGAACGCGCCCGAACCGCTGATCGACGTCCCGATCGTCACGTCGTCCGATCGCTTGTACGACAGCGTCGCGTTGTTCACCACCGCACCGCTCCCGAGGCTCCCTGTGGTCCCAGAGTTGCCGACCTGCAGCACGCCGCCGCTCACCGTCGTGGCCCCCGAGTAGGTGTTCTCGCCCGAGAGGATCCATCGTCCGGAACCCGCCTTCGTCACCGGGATCGAGGTCGTCACGGTGGCGTAGGGCTGGTCCGCGATCACCGAACGGATCTCGTTGTCGCCGGTGTTGGTGCCGTTGAGCGTGAGAAGGCGGGACACCACCTGGTTGTCGCCCTGGTAGTTCGTGTTGAAGCGGCCGTTGTCGAAGGGATTCGTTCCGGGGCCGGCCGGCGAGCGATTGGCGGCGTCGAACACCAACGGGCCGCTCCCGTTGGCCGTCACCGTGGCGCCGCCCGTCGCCGACGTCGCAGGCCCGGCGCCGATCTCGACATAGCGGTTCGTCACCTCGCCGGTGCCCGTGTAGATGAGCTGACCGCTCTGATTGCCGTTGCCCAATCGGACCGGCAGGTTACCCGCACCGAGTGGGCTCGGGTCGCCGACGTTTTCCACGCGATCCACCGCCACCGCGCCGATGAACACCTGCATCTGGCCGAGGAAGGTGTTCTCGCCGGTCAGCGTCATCGTGCCGCCGGTGCCGCCCTTGCGGAAGTTGCATGCATCCGCGCCGATCTGGCTGATCGAACCGCTGATCAGGAGGTTGTGGGAGAGGTTCCCGAAACTGGCCGTGTACATCAGGGCCGCGGAGCTCACTGAGGCGTTCGTGAGCACGAGATTGCAGGCGATCTCGTCGGTGAGGCTAATCGCGTTGGAGGCCGCGGGATTCGTCATCCGCACGTCGCCATAGAGCGTGAGCGGCGCGCCGGTGAGCCGAAACTGGCCGTCCTTGCCGGGCGTGCCGTCATTGGTGAACTGCAGGGCCGCCGAGTTGCCGATGACGTTCGCCTTGACCGCCGTCACGGCGTCGTTGGCCGACGCCACCCGGCTGGTGCCGGTGAAGATGAGCGTGTAGGTGCCCGACGAGAGCGGCGGGGAGGACCAGTTCGCGGCATCGCTCCAGACACTCGATGTGCCGCCGCCGGTCCAGGTCGAGACGGCCTGAGCGTGGCACGGGGCCGCAAAGCCGCAGGCCACGACCACCGCCGCCATGACCGCCGCGAACCGGCCGACCCAACCGCTTTCAGTCACGAATCGATTCATGGTGCCCATCGCTGCTTCCTCCCGCCGCCACGAGGCTTTTGCCGCCCGGTTCCCGAACTCCACCCGTGCAAACATCACGACCGCCGCCCGCGACGAGCCAGGCCGAAGGCGACACCGGCGAATCCCAGCACCGCCAGCGACACGGCCGACGGCTCGGGGACGACGGTGACAAGGAGGGAGTTGCCGATGATGTCAAACGTGGCCGTCGAGCCGGCCGCGAGATTGGTGTAGGAAAAATCGGCGGGCGCGAACGACGTCGTGCCGGTCCACGATGCCAGGGTGAACGTGCCGGTCTCCGCAGTGCCCCCGAAGTCGAAGCGGAACACCGAACCCGTGCCCTTGGAGAGGCTCCCGGTGATGCCGGCGAGGTCCGCGGCATTGGCGGCACCGAGATCCCAGGCCCAATCCGTCGCGGTGGCGGCCGTCGCTCCGCCATTCCACGTGAGGCCGCCCGCGAACGACAGCGTGCCGATGCCGCCGTATCCGGGCGACACGATCCCCGACACGGTGCCCGCCGTCCCCACGGTGCCCGAGCCACCCAGCGTGGCCCCGCTCGCCACCGTCACGGCATTGCCCGTCGCGGCGAGCGACCCGTTTACGTACAGCCGACCCGCCGTCACCGTCGTGCCGCCGGTGTAGTCGTTCGCGCCGGCCAGCACCCACGTGCCCGCACCGCTCTTGGTGAGGGCCACGAGCGAGGCTCCAACGCTCGTGTTCACGTTGTTGACGATCTTGCTGTGGATCGTGCTGGCGGCCGTGCTCGAGCCGTTCAGCGTGAGCATCCGGGAGACGGCCGGATCGACTCCGGCCTGGGCGACGTTG
Organism: uncultured Planctomycetaceae bacterium; assembly: GCA_903831155.1. Lineage (GTDB taxonomy): Bacteria > Planctomycetota > Planctomycetia > Pirellulales > UBA1268 > QWPN01. Next base: position 7,793 of record CAIKWU010000617.1, read on the forward strand.
AAGAACCCGGAGTTGTTGGAACTCGTGGCGGTGAACACGATCGCCCCGGCGCCGTTGTTGGTGATCGTGGCGCCCCCGGTGGCGGTCGATGCCGCACCGGCCCCCACCTGGATGTTGCGGTTGGTGGTCTCACCCGGGCCGGTGTAGATCAGCATGCAAGTCTGGGCACCGTTGCCGATGCGGACGGGAAGATTTCCTGCCCCCAGCGGGCTGGGCTGGCTGAGGTTGTCGAGCTGGTCCGTCTGCACGTTGCCCACGTTCATGATCATCTGGCCCGTGAACAGGTTCTCGCCCGTCAGCACGAGCGTACCTCCCTGGCCGCCCTTGGTGAGCGTCCGCGGCGTACCGTCCTCGCTGATCACGCCGCTGATCCGCAGGTTGTGGGCGCTCCCCATGCTGAACAGCTTGTTGCCGCCCGCGAACCGGATCGGAAAGGCGATCTCGTCGGTGACGTTGGCCGTCGTGGAGAGCGAGGTGATCGGCGTCGCCCCGTTGAAGGAGACCGTGCCCGTGCCCGCGAGCGTGACGGCGTTGGCCGTGCCGCCCACCGTGTTGGTGAAGCTGATCGCGGTGTTCACCGCGGTGACGAGATCGTTGGTCGATGCATTCACGGCGGTGCTGCCCGTAAAGACGAGCGACGTGACCGTCGCTCCCGCAAGCCCCGTGGACCAGTTGCCGGAAGCACTCCAGAGACCTCCGGCCCCCGCGCCGGTCCAGGTTTGTGCCGCGGCGTCACCGGCGAACGGCAGGCACAGACCGCCCAGTACGACGCCGATCAGACCGGTTCTCAGAAGCCTCGTGTGCATCGCCGCCTCCTTCATGCCACCGGGGAAACGCCGTGCAAAAGCAGCCCCCCAGAACACTTCGTGAACAAAGTTTATTTACTTTGGTTTCCGCTCGTCAAGATGTGGGTTTACGGCCACACCCCGGTTCGCATCCGCCATCGTGCCAGCCCGGTTTGTTCCCTGCCGTCCTCAGCGGACCGCCGCCGTCCCGCCGTGGGTGATCTCGTGGATGATCGCCGAAATCGCCGCCTGTTCCTTCGGGGTCCGCGACCGCACGATGGTGCAGTCGGCGAGCGACCCGGTGAGCGCCCGCTGCCTGACCCGCTCGATGCACGCGGCAAACCGGTCGGCGTCGTCCGTGAGCAGCGTGCTGTGGATGAAGAGGGTGGTGGGATTGAACAGGTTCACGACGGCCGCGATGGCGATCGCCACGTGTTCGGAGACGACCCCCACATCGGGGGCAAATCGCTCCGGGTCCTCGGTCAGGGCGATGCGGGCCTGGTCGAGCGTCACCTTGCGACCAAGCCGGCTGCCGATCATCCGCACCAGCGCCGCATCCGTGGCCAGCGTCTCGAGGCACCCGCGATTTCCGCACCCGCAGCGGACTCCGTCTGGGGCCACCGTGATGTGGCCGATCTCCCCCGCCATGCCGCTGTGGCCCGTGATGATCACCCCCCCGCTGATCACCCCGAGTCCGAGGCCGGTCGTGATGTCGAGCACCGCGATGTCGTCGTGGCCGCGGGCCTCGCCGTGGCTGCGCTCGCTCAGGCAGAGCGCGGTTGTGCCCTTGATCAGCCGGCCCCTGATGCCGAGGCGGTCCTCGAGATCGTTGGCGGGATTCCGCTGGTCGAGGATCGGCAGGTTCACGCAGCAGAGGATCTCGCCGGTGCGTTCGTTCACCAGCGCGTTGACCACCACGCCCACGCCCTGCGGAGCGCCCGCGACGCCGTCGAGGGCTTCACGGCATCGGCGCTCGATGGCGTCGATGAGCCCGGCGTAGGTCACGGGGGTCGCGAACCGGCAGGTGCGTGTCTCGTCGATGCGGCCATCCAGGCCGGCCACCACCACCGTGCAGGTGTCCACGTCGATCAAAACGCCGAGCACGACGGCGGACCGGTGCACCATCCGTACGAGTTTGCCCGGACGGCCCACCGCGGGACGGATGGGGTCGAGCTCCTCGAGCAGCCCGCGGGTGATCAGGGAATCGACCGCCTTCGACACCGTGGGCGCCGTCATCCCGGCAAGCCGACGAAGCGTGGCCCGCGACTGCGGCCCGTGCTTCTGGATGGCCTCGATGAGCCGCCGCTCGTTGATGCGGCGGAGGAGCGTCGGCTCGATCCGGAGTCTGCGACCTGCCATGTCTGCTTCAGCGAGAAGGCCGGCGATGCCGGCCGTAAATGGGATGGTCGTCGGGAATCACCTGGGGCGTCATGTCACTGTACCACCGGCCAAACGCCCCCCGCATCGCCTCGACGCGTTCGGGGTGCGCGGCCGCGACGTCGGTGGCTTCCCCGGGATCCGCCTCCACGTCGTAGAGTCGCGGCGCGGCGTCGCCCTCGACGACGAGCTTCCACGACCCCTCGCGAACGGCCACGAGGCGGCGGGCGCGGTTGGTGTCCTGGTCGGTGCGGCGCCAGTCCGCGTGGTCGTTGTAGATCCAGAACAACCGCTCGTGCGGCGCGGCCGACGAACGGCCGTCGAGATAGGGCAGCAGGTTCACGCCGTCGATCGCGGCATCGGGGCGGACTCCCGCCGCTGCCGCGGCCGTGGCGAACACATCGATGCAGTGGACTGCTGGGGCGAATCGTCGTCCCGCCGGCACGACCCCGGGCCAGCGGACGGCGAACGGCACGTGGATTCCGCCTTCGAGCACGTCGAACTTCTGCCCGCGATGCGGACCGTTCGAGGTGCCCAGCACCGGCGGCTCACCGCCGTTGTCGCTCAGGAAGAACACCAGCGTCCGGTCGTCGAGGCCCGCGTCACGGATGGCCCCCATCACCCGCCCCACGGCGGCGTCGAGCCGATTGATGATCGCGGCCGCCATCCGGCGTTTGCCGTCGAGGTGGACGAACCGGGCGAGGTCGGCCTCTTCGGCCTCCTGCTTGAGGTGGGCCGCCATGAATCCGATGTGGAGAAAGAACGGGGCGTCGGCGTGCCCGGCGATGAACTGCGAGGCGCGGTCGGCGAGCAGATCGTCCACCCACCCTTCGTGGACCGAGCGGGTGTCACCGGTGATCAGCGAGGGATCGATGTACTTTCCCGACGCGCCGATCCAGCCGAAGAACTCGTCGAAGCCGCGGGCCAGCGGGCCGTAGTCGCCCTGCCCGAGGTGCCACTTGCCGACGAGTGCGGTGCGGTAGCCGTGCCGGCGGAGCACCTCCGGCAAGAGGATCTCCCGCGAATCCATCGCCGCCGTGGGGCCGTCGAGCGGCCGGTTGTCCTCGATGCCGAATCGGCTGGGATAGCGGCCCGTCAGCAGGGCTGCCCGCGTCGGCGAGCAGCTCGGCGTCACGTAGGCCTGCGTGCAGACGGTGCCTTCGCCGGCCAGGCGGTCGATGTGGGGGGTCGGCACGTCGGTGCCGCCGGAGAAGCCGCAGTCCCCCACGCCGAGGTCGTCGACGAGAATCACCACGATGTTGGGAGGCGGCGCGGCCACAGCCAGCTCGGCGGCCGCCATGGCCACGAGCCCCGCGATTCCGCCAAGGAGCGCCGCCGCGATCACCGGCGCCTCGGCCGCCGGACCATGCGGCGGCCGACGGTCGCGATCGCGATCGCCCCTGCCACGCCGACGGCGGCGGCCGCGGGCTCCGGCACCGCCGACACCACCACCTGCAGGCTACCGGCCTGGAAGTAGGCCCACTTGCCGCCACCGAGGCTCGCGGCGTTGGCATCCCCGAGGTTCGCGAGCCCCGTCGTGTTCACGGAGCCGGCGAGGAGGGTGTAGGTGCCCAGGCTGACGCTCGAATCGAGCCCGACGACGTCGTCGATCCCGAAACTCGATGGATCCGTGAACGACACCGACCCCGTCACGGTGAGGGGCGTGGCCGCGTTGAACACGTACCTCGACCCCGGATCGAATGTCACGGGGCCGGCGAGGCTGCCGATGCCGCCGAGGCTGGCCCCGGTCCCGACCGTCGTCGCACCACCACCGGAGTTCGTGCCGTTGACGAGCAGCGTGCCGGCCGACACGGTGGTCGGACCGGCGTAGGTGTTGGCCCCGAACAGCTGCACGGCGCCCGTGCCGACGCCGGTCCGATTCACGACGAGCGAGCGGACCTTCGTGGGATCGCTCGGCTGATCCTGGATGGCCGCGTAGAAGCTGATGGGGCCTGCGCCGGTTCCGGCGAGCGTGAGCGCATGAATTCCCGCGCTCGAGTCCGCGCCCGGACGGATCAGCGTGCCCGCCAGTCCGTCCGCTCTCCCAAACGTCAACGGACTCGCGCTGTCGTTGGTGAAGGTCTGGGCGTCGTTCACCTCGACCACCATGGTGCTCACA
>CAIKWU010000618.1 GCA_903831155.1 uncultured Planctomycetaceae bacterium
CACGCCGGTGCCCGAGATCACGTCGCTGATCGTGAGGAGGCCCGTCTGGTTGAACTGCAGCGTGCCGTTGGCGGTGATGGCACCCGTGACGGTCGCGCCGTCGTTGAGAAGCACCGTGTCGCCGGGGGCGATCGTGCCGCCAGCGTAGGGAGTGTTGTTCGTGTCGTAGGTGGTCGTGGCGGCGCTCGCCGATGGAACGGCGGCCGTCAGCCAGGCGAGCGGGGTGAGCGCCACGCTCAGGAACCCTGCCGCAAGCGGCCAACGAGAATCACGGGGAGACAGAGGGCGACGCATACAAACCCTGGTGGGAAACCGCACCGCAGCCGGAAAACCACGATGCCCAAGAAGTTGCTGCAAACCCCGCGCCAAAATCGGGCTGACGCCGTGCGGCGTCCAGGTTTCATCCGGCCGGAACCTGCTTCAGCCCTGCAACGCCGGGCCTGCGTCTCTGGGCTGGCGGCCCGGTTCGAGCGTTCCGCGGCGGCCACTGGGGCGATTCGCTCCACCTGAAGGCGAGCGGGTGAGGCGAATCGCCCCACCGAGGCGGATGGGGGTGGAGCGATCCGCCCCACCGAGCAGGACGCTCCGTGCGGGGCAGATGCGATGCTCGCGCCGTCCCCCATCGCACACGCGACTGGGCTACCAGATGCAGAAAGCGTGACGCCGAACCGCGGACGACCGCCCCTGGATCACATCTTGGCGGCGCTTGTGGGAGAGATCAGCTGCGCCAGCAGCGGCAGCAGTTGCTTCTTGCGGCTGACCACGTTCTTGAGTTCGTAGAGACAGCGGTCGAGCCGCGGATAGTTGATCTCGTCGAGGGCCTCCGACTCCTGCGAGAGGAGGAGCAGCGAGCCCTGGTCCACCACGTCGGTCACGAGCAGCGCCGCGAAGTCGAGGCCACGCCGTTCGGCGAACTCCTCGAGCGCCCTCCGCAGGTCGTCCTTGCGCTCCCAGAAGAGGTCGAAGCCGGTCTCCTCGATCTGCGAGATCGAGAACCGGACCCCCTGTTCGACGAACTCCTTGCAGTCCTCGGCGATCACGCCGGCGGCCGGCTTCGTCCGCAGCGCGGAGCCGATCTCGAAGAACTCCCGGGCATAGTGGTCGAGGTCGATCTCGCAGAGCCCGCGGAGCCACGTGAGCACGTCGCGATCGACGTCGGTAGTGGTCGGCGATCGCAGGAAGAGCGTGTCAGAGATGATGCCCGACGCGAGGCACAACGCGATGGCCGGGCCGGGGACGAGGCCGGCGGCCCGGAACTGCCTTGCCACGAGTGTGCAGGTAGAGCCGACCGGCTCGTTGATGAAGCGGATCGGCTGGGTCGACTTCAGGCCGCCGCCGAGGCGGTGGTGGTCGAGCACCTCGACGATCTCCGCATCCTCGGCGCCGGCCACCGCCTGCGTCAGCTCGTTGTGGTCCACGAGCACCAGCTGCGGCTTGGGCGGATTGACGATGTCGGTCTTGAAGCAGTAGCCGACCAGCCGGCCGTCGTCGCCGAGCACCGGGAACACCGGCTGCGACGACCGCTCCACCACGCTCCGCGCGTCGGCGAGCGCGGCCTTTCCGTCGATCGTGATCACGTCGCGGTCCACGACGGAATCGATGAACTGGGCCGAGCGGATCCGGAGCACCGTGTTGAGCGTGTCGAAGGGGCTCGTGATCACCGAGACGCCGCGGAGCTTCGCGAGCTCCACGAGACCCGACGAGAGCGTGAAGCCGCCGGTGACGACGAGCACGCGGACGCCGTGCTCGATCGCCGGCAGGTGGATCGTGGGGCGGTCGCCGCAGACCACCAGGAGGCGATCGGCCGGAAACTTCCGCATCCGCTCGGTGAAACCCTCGGCGCTCATCGCTCCCACCATCACCATCAGTTCATCTCGCCGCAGCGGGTCCGCCACGTGCTGAAACCCGCCGCCGAGGGCGTCGTTGATCTTGTCGAGGCAGGTGGCAACCGTTCGCGACTTCACCGGGTCGTTGTCGTTGTCGAAGAACAGGCTCATCACGTCGAGCACGGAGAGCACGCCCTCGACGCGGCGGTCGTTGTCCACCACGGGGATGGCCCGCAGGTCGTGGGCCTGCATCCGCTTGTAGACCTCGTGGAACGACTCGCCGAACGAGGCGGTGACCACCGCCTTGCGGCAGAGATCCTCGGCCGAAGGCCTCACGTCCATGATGATCCTCGGCGGCGGGAGCCCAGCCCGTTCAAGGACGTATTCCGTTCGCTTGTTCGGCGGTCCGCAGCAGGCCGCGACCGCGTCGGGCCGCGTCGTTCGCTGAAGGAGGTCGGCGTAGGCGATCGCCGAGCAGATGGCGTCGGTGTCGGGGTTGCGGTGGCCGAAGACGAAGACGCTCATGGCGGGCGGGATCGCGGTGAGGTGGAGTCGCGGACGGATCTCTAGAAAAGTGTCGGCGATTCCGGTGGATCTGTCCATGCGGGATGCGGCCCGATCATCCCCCCGCGGCGTCGCGGATGCTGCGGACGATCGCCGGGTCGGTGGCGATTCCAAGCACTCCGTTGACGATGAACTGGATGCCGATGCCCGGCAGGAGGAATCCCATCATCCGTGTGAGTGCATTCCTTCCGGATCGGCC
>CAIKWU010000619.1 GCA_903831155.1 uncultured Planctomycetaceae bacterium
CTATTTTCAGTATGAACTGCATGGTTAAGCAAATACATGTCTAGATCACCATCTCTATCGTAATCAAAAAATGAAGCCTGCGTACTGAAGCCCTGAAAATCCAAACCAAATTCAGCAGCTTTTTCAGAAAAAGTCAAATCTCCATTATTGATGTAAAGTTCATTCTTCCCAGTAATGCCTTTAAAATTACCCAACCTGCAAACGTAAATGTCAAGCAAACCGTCCGCATTGATGTCGACCGCGATACGGCCGCGATATCCAAAATCGGGGTCGCTCTGCGTTTGATCTGCCTTCGCGTCGGGATTCGCGGTCGCTGCCCCTGTGCCGCCGTCGGCGGCCCGGTAGAGTTTCGATTGCGAACCATCCTCGACGATGAACCACAACTCCCCGTACGCGGCCGCACCCGCAGCCGTCCCCGTGCGGCGGAACGCCAAGGCCTGTACGGAGTTGCTCGTCGTCTGATACGCCGGGGGCGTCGTGGGGGCTCGATCCTCGATCTCGTCGAAATCCGAGGAGAGGATTCCGCCCGTGCCGGTGTCGAGTTCGTCCAAGCGACCGACCGTGGTGCGGTCCCTCGTGACGCCGGCATAGGCGTAGAGGCGGCCGTCGGTGCGCATGTCAATATCACCGATCACGCCCGGGTGTGGGTCGAGCGTGGTTTCCAGGGCTCCGGTCGCGGGATCGTAGGTGAAGAGGCCCGTCGCCGTGGACACGAAGAGCGTCACATCACCGAATCGGAACGGCCGCACGTGGAGATCGAGACTGGCGGGGCTCGTGACGTCGATCAGCGGCGTGCCGCCCATATCAGGATTAATCTTGACCAACGTGACGTCGCCTGCCGGCGGATTGCCGCCGCCGGAAAAGTAACCGGTTGAACCGATGTGATCTTCGGCGATGCGACGGATCGAGTTGATCGGCTCGAGACGGGCCAGGCCGGCGGGCCACGAGAATGCCAGTCGCTTGCCGGCCGGAATCGCGCCGGTCGTCTGGGTCGAGAGCGTGACCACGCGAGTGGCCTGGTTCACCGCGGTGACGGTCGTGCCTGCCGCGATGCCGATGCCGGCGACCGTCATACCCGCCTCGACGTTGGTGATATCCGCGACGTTGACGAGCGTTACGGTGGTAGCGCCTGAGGCCGTCGATCCTAAGGTGGCAACCTCGACGTACCCCACGCGATCGGCAGCGAACGACAGCGCCGTCGCGGCGGGGATCGCGGCCGTGGTGAGCCTCGAGATGAAGATCGCGCGAGTGACGGTGTTCACCGCAAGCACGGTCGTGCCTTCGGCGATACCCGTGCCGGAGACCGTCATCCCGACCGCGACGCCGCTGACGTCGGCGAGCGTGAAGTTCGAAACGCCCGCGGCCGTCTGTCCCGCGGTCTGCTGGCTCCGCACCAACTGGCCCGTGGGCCGGTTGACTCCGAACGTGCCCGCGATAGCCGACGGCAGCCGCGTGTTGGAGGAGACGGCCACGTAGTAGTCGCGGGCGCCGCCACTGATGAACGAAAGATCTGTGTCGGCGGTGATCACGGCGGCCGTTGGCTTCGAGAGTGTGACCGTGCCTGTGACGGCATCGACCGCCACCACGGTCGTGCCTCCCGCGATGCCCGGGCCGGCAACCAGCGCGCCCACGCCGGGCACGTTGATCAGGCCTGTCGCAACCCGGACCGTCGTGCTGCCGAAGGGCGTGGGCGCGGCCGTCGCCAGCACGAGGTTGGCGGGGTTGCCTGCAGACATCTGCACCGATCCGATGAACGGGTCGAGCTTGCCGATCGACCCCCTAGAGAGGTCGTCGAAGTCGGCTCCCTGGCCTGCGGCAGGCTGATCGTCGATCACGTCGGAATCGCGGCCGACGAAGATCAGCCGGCCGTCCTGGTCGAA
>CAIKWU010000620.1 GCA_903831155.1 uncultured Planctomycetaceae bacterium
GGGCGGCAAGTTCGACACCGGCCAGCCGGCGACCTGGATCGAGGGCGACTTCAGCTACGATGGCATCGTCGACATCCTCGACGCGGCCGACTTCTTCGCGACGGGCCTCTACGACGCCGGCAACTACAACTCCGCACCCGGGGCTGCCGCGGGTGTGGCGGCCGTGCCGGAGCCGTCCGGCTTCGCCGTGATCGGCCTCGCGATCGTGGGGGCGCTTGCGTTCTGCAGCCGTCGCGGCGACCGCGACGCCTGACGGCGGGGTGAGGCTGCCCCAGCAAGGCTGCCGCATACCGGCCTACGCGGCCGCCGCACTCCGCCTGCCCGCCGAGAGTCGGCGGCCGGCCACCATGGTGGCGAGCCATGCACCGACACCGATCAGCGTCGCGGCCTTGGGTTCGGGCACGGCCGCGACGCCGGCAGTCGGCGGTGTGTTGTAGTTTCCCGCGTCGTAGAGCCCCGTGGCGAAGAAGTCGGCGGCGTCGAGGATGTCCACGATGCCATCGTAGCTGAAATCACCCTCGAACCAGATCGCCGGCATGCCGCTGTCGAACTTGCCGCCCGCGAGAAAGTTCGACGCGTCGAGGATGTCGATCGACCAGTCGATGTTGGTGTCGCCGGGTGCCGCGTAGGCGGCCGTCAGCGAACCGTCGCCATTGTCGAGCCAGCCCACGGCCCGCGGATTGTTCGAGGCCACGCCCGCGGCGGCCGTGCTCGAGGTGATCCCTGATGCCCCGCTCCACGACCCGTCTGCCCGGCCCTCGAGGATCTCGGCCACCAGTTCCGTCGCGGTGATGCCGCCCAGGATCGTGAGGCCACCGCTCGTGAGATCCACGAGCCCATTGCCGGTTGCGAGGTCGAGGCCCGCCACGCTGGTCGTGATCTGCGGGGCCACCTGCCCGGTGCCGCCGGCCACGACGACGAGCCGGCTCGCCGAGAGAGCCGAGCCGTTGGCGAGCTGGAGGACGCCGCCCTGCACGGTCGTGGAACCCGTCAGTGGGTTGGCCTGATCGAGAACGAGCGTGCCGCTGCCCGCCTTCACGACCGGGGTGGATCCGGAGAGCGTCGGGTAGCCGGCCTGCGTTTGGGTCTGCGTGCCGCTGGCCACGGTGATGGTGGTCACCGGCTGGGCGCCGGCGGTGAAGATGAGATTCAGGTCGTTGCCGCTCTGGGCCACACTGAAGGTGCCGTTGCCGAATGGGTTGGCGAAGCCGCCCGTGCCGTTGGTGGCCGAGGTGATGACGGCGAACTTGTCGGCTGCGAAGCCCGAGATGCCGCCCGCCGCCGTGGCGATCGTCCACGAATAACCGCCCGCGGCGTCGAAGTTGGCCGCCGAGCCACTGACGTCGGGCGCGGTGCCCGCGAGCGTCCAGAGGTTGAGCCGGAACGGTTCGACGCTCGAGGCGCTGATCGTCAGGCCGCCTGTGACGCTGACGAGGTCCCACGAGTCGCTCGCCCCCGCCACGCCCGTCCCCGAGAGCATCTGCCAGTTGTAGTTGCCGGACGCGTTCCAGGAGAGGTCGCCGGCGAAGGTGAGCGTGCCGGGACTGGTGCCGGGGGAGATCGTCGCGCCGCTGCCGGTCGAGACACTGCCGGCGATCGTCCCCGAGCCGCCGAGCGTCTGCGTCGCCGGGACGACGTACTGGCCAACCGCGGAGACGTCGAACACCGCGCCGGTGTCGACCGTGACGCGGCGCGACGCATCGATCGAGGCCCCGGCGGCGAGCCTGAGGGTGCCTGCCGTGGCGGCCGTCGGGCCGGCGTAGGTGTTGACGGCGGTGAGGGTCGTGGTGCCCGTGCCGGCGTGCGTGAATCCCCCGGCGCCGACGATGCCGCGAAATCCGCTCCCCTGGGTGATGGCATCGGTGCGGCTGGTCGCGAAGCGACCGTTGCTCCCCACGGTGATCACCGCCGCGTTCGCCAGGCTGCCGGTCGTGCCGGAGTTGCCCAGCTGGAGCGTGCCCGCGTTTACGGTGATGGAGCCGGAGAGAAGGCTGCTGGCCGTGAGCGCGAGCGTGCCAAGGCCTACCTTGGTCAGATTGCCGTTCGTGCCCCCGGACACACCGACCTGTCCGCTGAGGACGGCATCCACCGCCGCGGTGCCGTCGTCCACCTGGATGACGCGACTGCCTCCGGAGAGGTTGAGGGCGTTGGTGAACGTGACCGTCGAGTCGGCGGCGGAGTTGCCGAGGATGAAGACGCTCGTCTTGGCGAAGGCGTTCGTGCCGTTCCAGGACACCGTGCCCACGCCCATCGAGACGCTGCGGTTGCTGCCCGATGCGGCGAAGCCGCCGCCGCCGTTGATCTGCACCTGATTAACGCCCGTGCCGAGGCCTCGGGAGAAGTTGCCGCTCGACGCCGTGAGCATGATTACGCCGTTGCGGAGGTTGAGATTCGCGGTCGTGGGAATCGCGGCCGGGTCATCGAGCCGCACGACCGTGGTTCCCGCGCCGCTGCCGGCGCCGATGGCCGCCGTACCGGCGAAGGTGTTGGCAGCACCGAGCACGAGGGGGCCTCGGGACCCCGTCACGGTCAGCCCACCGGTGCCCACGAGGCTCGCGGTGATCGCCCCGCCGACGGCCCGGTTCGTCGCCCCGCCGATCGCGATGGTCAAGGAGGACGTGCCCCCGTTCAGCGCCACGGTTCCGGCGATCGTCGTGTCGTTGTTGAGAGTGATCTGCCTCACGGCGATCTCGGTGTCGAGCGTCGCGGTGCCGGAGAAGCCGCCGAAGATCACCGTGTCGGCCGCGTTGGTGTCGTTGCTCCAGACCACGTCGTATGGTCCGGCGGCAGCCGTGCCAAAGGTGGCCAGCGTCGTGCCCCAGGTTCCGGAGCCGCCCTGCGCCGTGCCGCTGCCCGACCAGTAGTAGGTGGCCGCCGATGCGGTTCCTGCCAACCAGGCGGTCGCAAGCCAGGCGGCCAGCATGCATGAAAGACGGATCGTCATGGTTTCATTCCTCTCGTGAATCCGCAGGAGGCTGGCGGCTGACCGACGCCTGGACCACCCCATGACCAGTTCATCACCGGTGCACGTTCTGGTGAGCCCCACGCCCGACGCTCGCTGTATCGGACCCGAACGGCGGTGGTGGACTCAATGACCCGAACGGGTCAGGACCTCCCGTGTCGCGGCCCCGAGGACCGCGCGACTCGCAAGGCCGGGCTCCAGCGGCTCGATCCCCATGAGCTTCCGCGGGATCACGTTGGCCGTCTGCGCGTCCTGCTTCACCACGACCGCCACCACCGGACAGGCGATCGATGCTCCCGGCTTCGGCTCGGCCGTGGCGGCCCCGCACGCTTCTCCCCCAGCTGCACCGACAGCTCAGCCGCCTGTTCGGGTTCCGGAAACTCGCGGTGAAGCCAGCGAACCCGGCCTGGATTCACCCTAGCCGGCCTCCTGCATGCGCCGGTCCGCCTCGGAGGCGGCCGGCACGGGGGCCAAGGCACCATCGAGGCGGACTTCGAGGGCCGACGTCTCGCCCTTGATGTCCACCGTGAGCCCGGAGGTTGCGTCATTCCCGTAACGCTCGGGCACGATCCACACGAGCTGGTTGCCGATGGTCGTGTTGACGATCACCGCGACGGGGTGCGTGCCCTCGACGCAGCCGTCGTTCGCCACATACGTGGTGAGCGAGAATCGCCCATCGGCCGGATCGATCCGGCCGGTGGCGGCGCGAGCGCCTGCGGGCACCACGCGGACGAAGCCGACGTGGCCGGTCAGCGGCATGCCATTCATCATCACGCGGCCCGACACGGGCACGATCCGCGGGCGGCCGTCGCCACAGCCGACGAGCAGCACGCCGGCGACGGCGAGCGCGAGCCGAGAGGCCCGCAGAATCGCTGCGGTCGGATCAGACCGTCGAGCGGATGTGCGGCCTGTCACGGCACCGCCTTGGGCTGCGCCGAGGCCCGCTGCCCGAGAAAACGGTAGAGCGTCAGGTCGATCGATTCGTCGACGAAGTGGACCGCACCGTCGACCATCGCGAACATCGCACCCGCGGGATGCCGGCTGCCGAACGCGCCGTTGGCACCCTGCGCGATGACGCCCGCGCCGGGTGGCGTGTTGACGGGGTTGTCGGTGCTCCGCATGGAGTCCTGATGGCGGAGGCCGTACCACCAGCGGTTGTTCGGCATCGTGCAATCCTCCACCTCGCCAAGCAGGAAGGTCTTGGTCGTGCCGTCGGTGATCTGCTTCCTCTTGATCCTGGTCGAGTAGAGGGCCATGCCCGTGTTGAGGCTCTTTACCTGGCAGGCAATGCCATACGTGGGGCCCTGGTGCCCCTGGCACATCGCGTAGCAGCCGAGGGTCGTTCCCGAGTTCACGAGTGGCTTGGGAGACGAGGGGCAGCCGAAGGTGCCCGGCGTTTGGGCGAACACGCTCGCGGCGAAGGCTCCCGGGACATCCGCCGGTGCGGCGGCGTTGGCCGCCGCCA
>CAIKWU010000621.1 GCA_903831155.1 uncultured Planctomycetaceae bacterium
CGGCTGACCGAGATCGACGTACACCGCCACGACCTCGTAGCCCTGCTCGATGAGCCAGCCGAGGATCACGGAGGTATCAAGTCCGCCCGAATAGGCGAGCACGCACTTCTTTTTCATGAAATCTCTTCTTTCCAGATCTGGCGTCGGTGCCTCGGAGACCAGCCCCACACCGGGGCAGGCGACGGAATCGGCGAACGCTCGAGGAGCCTTGGGCGTATCCTCGCCCCGGCGACGAGACTTTCGCCGTTCCGTCGCCGGCGTGTCCAGCCAAACGGCACGACGAGCATCACACCTCGTGCACGAGCGCCATATTGTGGCCTCCCGTGCCGAAACCGGAACCCGCCACCAGCAAAATGCGGTCGCCACGCTCCAGCCGCCCCTCGCGAAGGCCCCAGGCGGTGATCCGCTCGAGGAGCACGGCGATGTCGTGGGTCGCCTCCATCGCCAGCGGCGTGACGCCCCAGTAGAGGGCCATCTGCCGCAGCGAGACGGGATTGTCGGAGAGGCCGACGGTGGGCACCGCCCCGCGACGCTTGGAGCGGGCGATCGCGGTGAGGCCCGAGCGGCTGGCGACCGCGAAGAGCTTGGCATTGAGCTCGCCGGCGATCCGGCTCGCGCCGTCCACCACGGCCTGCGTGATCGGGTGCAGCCCCTCGACGAGAAACTCGGGCGACGGGAGAAACTCCTGCACCGGCACCCCGGCCGAGCCCTTCTCGGCGAGGAACCGGCCCTCCATGTAGTGCCAGCGGTCGGCGAGGTACTGCTTCTCGGTCTCGCGGGCGATCCGCCGCATCATCTCCACCACGAGCCGCGGATGCTCGCCGATCGCCGTCTCGCCGGAGAGCATGCAGGCGTCGGCGCCGTCGAGGATGGCGTTGGCCACGTCGGTGGCTTCGGCCCGCGTGGGCCGGCGGGCGTGCTGCATGCTGTCGAGCATCTGCGTGGCCACGATCACCGGCTTCTGATACCGCTGGCAGGCGCGGATGATCCGCTTCTGCACCATCGGCACGCTGGCCACGTCGGTCTCCACGCCGAGATCGCCGCGGGCCACCATCACGGCGTCGGCCGCGTCGACGATCGACTCGAGGTTCTCGATCGCCTCCCGCTTCTCAATCTTCGCCACCACCTTGGCCTGCGAGCCCCGGGTCCGCAGCAGTTCCTTGAGCAGCTTGACTTCGACCGCGCTCCGCACGAACGACAGGCTCACGAAGTCGACTCCCGCCGACGCGGCCCACTCGGCATGCTGCCAGTCGGCCGGGCTCATCGCCGCGACCGAGAGCTTCACGCCCGGCAGGTTCACGCCCTGGCGGCTGCGGATCGTGCCGCCCTGGACGACGCGGCAGGTGGCGTGAGTCGCGCTCTTCTCCTCGACCACCAGGCTGATGGTGCCGTCGGCGATCATCACGGCGTCGCCCACCCCAAGTTCGTCGACGAGCGGCTCGTAGGTGACGGTGAACTCACCGGCGTTGCGGGCCTCGGTGCCCCGCACGAAGCGGATGCGATCGCCCTCGGCCACCTCGACGGAGCCGCCCGGCAGTTCGCCGAGCCGGATCTTCGGGCCGGCGAGGTCGGCGAGCACGCCGATCGGCCGGGCGAGCTCGTCGGCCACCCTGCGGATGCGGTCGAGCGACTCCTGATGCTCGGGGACTGAGCCGTGGGCCATGTTGAGCCGGAACACGTCGACGCCGGCCTCGACGAGGCCCCGGATCGCCTCCTCGGCCCGCGAGGCGGGACCGAGCGTGGCGACGATCTTGGTGCGGACGATGTCGGGGGCGGGGCGGGCGGCGGTCATGCGGGCGTCCTCTGGCGGGGTGGGTGACGGAGCCCAGAAGGACGCCCAGCGTAGCAAAGCGGTGCCCGCGAGGTCACCGCGAGGGCTGCCAGTGCCTGATCGCCGGACGTTCTGCGTGGGCTCGGGGCTGCCCCTCGCTGAGTCCGCGCTCGAGGAAGCCGCAATCGCGGGAGCGATGCGGGCTGCGGAGCCTGATCAGGCCTTCGCCGTCCAGCCGTAGGGCACGTAGCGGCTCTCGACCGTGCCGTCGCCGTGGAGATCGACCACGGCGTAGCCGAAGTCGGTGCCGCGGTGCTTGCCCTTCCACCAGCTGGCCGAGACGGCGCCGTTGCAGAGGTAGCTCATGCCGCCGAACTCGATCCGCTCCACGATGTGGAGGTGGCCGCTGAGACAGGCCTTCACGTTCGGGTGCTTGGCGAACAGGCCCTGAAACTTCGCGTGGTCCACGTGCACCAAGCCGCCCGACACGCTGAACGCCGGCTTGCCGTCGGTGCCCGCACCGTCCGGCTTCGCCACGGACAGAGGGCTCACCGAGAGAATCGGGATGTGCGACACGATCGCCACCGGCGTGGCCACGGGCACCGCCGCGAGGTCTCGCTCGAGCCAGTCCCACTGGGCGTCGTCGATCTTCCCGATGTAGCCATCTTCGTGGGGAAACACGCTGTCGAGGAGCACGACGTGCCAGCCGCCACGATCGAAGCTCTCGTAGGGGACGGCCCGGCCGAACTGCTCGCAGGCCCACTGCTTGCCGTAGAGCGGCTCGGTGCCAGCGGTCTTCGCCTTCGACTTCGTCCAGCCCCACACATCGTGGTTGCCGACCACGCTCCGCACCTCGAGCGAGCAGGCGTCGGCCTTCACCTTCTTCCAGAGATCCCACTGCGTCTGCGTGCGGGCGCGGTCAGCCTCCATGCAGTCCATGACCGTGTCGCCACCCGTCACGATCAGGTCGACCGCCGCCTCGCCGCGCTCGGCCAGCGACTGCACGTGGGCGAAGCAGGAGTCGAGCCCCTTCGCGCTCTCGAGCTCGGGCTGCACGTGGATGTCGGTCAGGTGCGCGATCCGGAGCGGACGCCCGGCGGCCGGTGCTTCAGCAGCGTCGGCGACGACAGTGCCGCGGTGGACTGTCGGAGCGACGACGAGGCCCGCGAGTCCGGCCTGCACGAGTGAGCGACGGGTGAGCATCGGAATGATCTCCTGGGCTGCGACGATCGGAGCCTACCGCATGGCCGCCGAGGGTGTCAGCGGGGAGCCCGCGGCGGCGACCGCTCGAACTCGCAGAACCGATCCTCCCAAGCGTCCCAGAAGGCCTGCGACATCAGTGACACGGTCTCCTCGCTCGGCGCACCACCGAGGCGGCGGCAGAGCACCAGCGTGATCGCGCCCCGCAGCCCGAGCCGGGCGAACTGCGGGTCGTGGGCCACGAAGTCCAACAGTTCGTTGACGGCGTCGGCCGCGAAGGCGGCCTCGACGGAGACGGTCGGCGATTCGGTTTCCACGGCTCGGTCCTCCCGGACGATGACCCCGCACCCGGCGGCCGCCCCGCGCGCCGCCCGCCTGCATTCCATCAGCCGATGATGAGGATTTGATGTCGTTCTTCCCGGCCAGGCGTCGCACGCAAGCAGCGTGGCCGCGAACTGCGGGTCGATGGCGACGAAGGCACCCTTCATGAGCGGTGCCAGGCATCCCAACCGCTCCCGCGGCGGCGTTCGATGCTGATCGATCTGCCTCCCACCGTTGCCGTGCCGGCGACTCCCCGCCCGATCGCAGGCCGCGTGGCGATCTTTCATGAGGATCGTGTTCGGGCCGGCGAGGTACACTTCCGGCGATGCAGTCGTGGCGTGATCGACGGGTGATCGTGGCGGGCGGCACGGCCGGATTCGGCCTCGTGCTCGCCCGGCATTTGGCCCGGGCCGGGGCGCACGTGCTGATCGTCGGACGCTCGTCGGACGGAGTGCGGCGGGCACTCGAGACCTGCGAGCGGAGCGGCGAGCCGAGCGACGCCATCCGCGGTCTGTCGGCCGACCTCGGCAGGGCAGGGGAGGGCAACCGGGTCGCCGGCGAGGCCGCGAGAATCCTCGGTGGCATCGACGACCTGTTCTGCTGCGTCGGACGGTCGGGGCGGGCACGGGTGCTCGACACGAAGGACGACGAACTCCGCGACTACCTCACCGCCAACCTCTTCGCCGCAACCGAACTGGTCGCCGCCGCAGCCGACGAGATCGTCGCGGCCAGGGGCCACGTCGTGTTCATCGGCAGCCTGGCCGGCAAGCTCGTCACGCCGTTCATGGGCCCCTACGCGATCGCGAAGTCGGCGCTCGCCGCCTACGCCGACGCGGTCCGCCTCGAACTCGAGCCGCGCGGGGCGCACGTGCTCGTCGTGTCACCCGGCCCGATCCGTCGCACGACCGAAGACCCCGCCGCTGATCGCAGCCTCGACCGCTACGCCGACGACGCCCGCCGCGCAGGCCTGCCACGCGAGGCCACCGCGCCCGGCGGCTCGGCGAGCCTGAAGCAGCTCGATCCCGACCGGCTGGCAGCCTCCGTGCTCGATGCCTGCCGCCGCCGCAGCGCCGAACTCACCGTGCCGCGAAAGGCGGCCCTGCTCGCGGGCTTCATCGAGTGGTTCCCGAACGCCGGCCGCCGGCTGCTCGCCCGGTTCGTGCGCTGACCCAGCCCAGCCCGCGACACGCTCGGCGAATCCCGCTATACCTATCGCCCGGATCGTCATTCCCCCAGGAGAGCACGTCGATGGCAGAAGCGTTCGCCGGCATCGGAAAGATCCGCTACGAGGGCCCGCAGTCGAAGAGCATGCTGGCCTTCCGCCACTACGACGCCGACGCGCTCGTGGAGGGCAAGCCGATGCGCGACCACCTCCGCTTCGCCGTCTCCTACTGGCACGCCTTCCGCGGCACTGGCGGCGATCCGTTCGGCCCCGGCACGATGATCCGCCCCTGGGAAAAGGACGGCGACCAGCTCCAGGCGGCGCTGGCCCGCGTCGACGTGGCCTTCGAGTTCCTCGACAAGCTCGGCTGCGACTTCTACTGCTTCCACGACCGCGACGTGGCCCCCGAGGGGGCGACGCTCGCCGAGAGCAACAAGAACCTCGACGCCGTGGCCGACCGGCTGCTCCAGCACCAGCAGCGGACCGGCAAGAAGCTGCTCTGGGGCACGGCCAACCTGTTCTCGAACCCCCGCTACGTGCACGGCGCGGCCACCAGCCCCAACGCCGAGGTCTTCGCCTACGCGGCGGCCCAGGTGAAGAAGGCGCTGGAGGTCACGCACCGCCTCGGCGGCGCCGGCTACACGTTCTGGGGCGGCCGCGAGGGCTACCAGTGCCTCTGGAACACCGACATGAAGCGCGAGCTCGACCACCTCGCC
>CAIKWU010000622.1 GCA_903831155.1 uncultured Planctomycetaceae bacterium
CCCGCCTGGAGGGCGGGCCACAAAGCAAGCAAGCCCGGGCCATGGATGGCCGGGACTCACGACGCCTGCCCGCCTGGAGGGCGGGCCACAAAGCAAGCAAGCCCGGGCCATGGATGGCCGGGGCTCACGACGCCTGCCCGCCTGGAGGGCGGGCCACAAAGCAAGCAAGCCCGGGCCATGGATGGCCGGGCTTGCGTAAAGTGGCGGGGGCAGGATTCGAACCTGCGACCTCGAGGTTATGAGCCTCGCGAGCTACCGGGCTGCTCCACCCCGCGACGGGTGTGTCATCGGGCCGACTCGCGTCAACTGACGTGTTCGGCCGAATGACTTCTCGGAATAATACCCTGTCCATCCTCGAAATGAAGCCCGGGGGCGGAACCCCCGGCAGAATCACCAGGATCGGCAGGCACAGGGATGAATCCGCCGCCGCCCCCACCTCACCGCACCCCTGCGTCGCCCGGCGGCCGCGCCACTCTCGTGGGCGGTTTGCCGTGGGCCGAGTCGGCGGGGCCGGTCGCCGTGGCCGGAATGCCGGTGGTGCGAGCCTCGGCCACCTCGCGGGACGCCGCTGAAGAGGCCGCGAATCACCGGGGCCTCGCCGAGCGGATCGACGACGTCGTTCGCCTCAGCCCGCCGTTTTCGGTGAGCCTCGCGGTGCACGTGCTGGTGCTGCTCGCGCTCGCCCTCATCTTCGTTCACGCCCGCCGCGACCGGCGGGTGGTGCTCGAGGTCTCCTTCCTCTCGACCGAGGTGATCGAGGCGCCCGACCCGGGCGTGCAGATCATGCCGGACCCCGAACCGGTCCCGGAACCCGAGCCCGAGGAGGTGAAGTCGGAGCAGCCGCCCGTCGAGGATCCGGCGGCGGCCCCTCAGCAGATGCCGGTGCCGGTCGAGACGCCCGGCGCGGCGATCGCCGAGGCGGTCGCGCCGGCGATCGGAACGCTGCTCGACGGCCGGGAGGAGGGACGACGGGCAGCGCTCGTCGATGCCTTTGGCGGGTCGACCGCTACGGAAGCCGCGGTGGCGAAGGCGCTCGAGTGGATTGCCCGGCAGCAGGACAAGAAGGACGGGCTGTGGAGCCTGCGGGGCCCGTATGACGACGGCGGCTCGCAGGAGAACCGGCTGGCCGCGACCGCCATGGCCCTGCTGGCGTTTCAGGGCGCCGGCAACACCCCGCGTGAGGGCCGCCATCAAAAGGTGGTGGAGCGGGGCTGGAAGGCACTCGTGAAGGCGCAGCTTGCCGACGGCCGCTTCGACGTAACGCCCGAGCCTCCCACGCACCACGCGCTCTACTCGCACGCTCAAGCGACGATCGCCGCCTGCGAACTCTACGGCATGACCAGGGCCGGCATGCATGCGGCGCCAGCCCGGAAGGCGCTCGCCTATGCGTTGGCAGCGCAGGGACCAAACGGCGGATGGCGGTACGAGCCCGGTCAGGAAGGGGACATGTCGGTGACAGGTTGGTACATGATGGCGTTGAAGAGCGGCCAGATGGCCGGCCTCGAGGTGCCGGAGGCGGCCTTCGCCGGCATAGGAGCCTTTCTCGACTCCGTGGCGGTGGACGAGGGCGCCCGCTACGGCTACCGCCTCGACGTACCGGGCAAGCCGCCGGTGCAGGTGACGAACGCCATCTGTGCCGAAGGACTGCTCTGCCGGCAGTATCTCGGCTGGCGGCGGAACGACCCGCGGCTGGTGCACGGCATCGAGCTGCTGGTGGGCGACAAGCCCTTCGACTGGGACCGTGAGAAGGACGTGTATGCGTGGTACTACATCACGCAGGTCGCGCACCACGTGGGGGGCGACGCCTGGACCCGCTGGAACAACCGCATGAAGGAGATGCTCCCGGAGAAGCAGGTGGCTCAGGGAGGGGAGGCCGGCTCGTGGGACCCGTCGCTCGACCGCTGGGGCCACATCGGTGGGCGTCTCTTCACCACCTGCTTCTGCACCTGGATGCTCGAGGTGTATTACCGGCATCTGCCGCTCTACGGCGCTGAGGCCGTGGCCGACTCCCCCGCCCAGTAGGCTGGGAAGTCTGGCGAGCCTGCGCGAGAGAGGGCGGCCTTGCCGCGAAGGGCGCCGCGCGCAGCGGACCGGGCGGCGGTGAATGCCGCGATGCCTCGCCGCCGATGCTAAGGCTGTCCTCCAGGAGACTGCCGCATGGCCACGAAGAAGAAAAAGACGAGCAAGTCGAAGTCGTCGATGACGCAGCAGATTGCCGGCATCGCCACGATGGGCTTGCCTGCCCCGGTGCAGAAGGTTGCGTCGTCGAAGTGGGGCTCGAAGCTCCTGCTCCTGCTCGTGCCGCTGCTCGTGGCCAGCGGGATCATCTCGATCTCGTTCAGCGGCGGGCTGCCGACCGTGAACGTGAACCAGGAGCGGGCGGCGGCTGTTGGCCGCGACCTGCGGAACGAGGCCGTCAAGGCCGCCGAGCGGGTCCGCGACTACAACGAGTCCGGATATCGCTGATCGGGTGGTCGATTCGGCGGACTGGTCGCAGAGACGCATGAGCCTCGACGCGGACGTCGCTTCAGCCTTCGCCCGCGTGTCGCTCACGAACGTCTCGCGGCCGTTTCCCCACAAACTCGATCACTTGCTGGTGTCCGGGCCCGAGCCGTTGGCGGCTGATCACGTCGCACTCCATCCGGCCTTCTTCGGGTCCTACGACTGGCACTCGGCCGTGCACATGCACTGGCTGCTCGTGCGGGTGCTGCGGCTGCAGCCGGCCGTGCGCGAGGCGGCGGCGATCGTGGAGCTCCTCGACGGCCGGTTCACCGCTGAGGCGATGGCGGCGGAGCGGTGCTACTTCGGCTCGCCGGCCGGCCGCATCTTCGAGCGGCCCTACGGCTGGGCCTGGCTGCTGGAACTCCGCGCGGAGCTCGAGAGGCTTCGTCGAGCGGATGCCCGTGCCGAGCCATGGTCGGAGGCGGTCGATCCGCTTGCCCGGGAACTGTCAGGGCGGCTCACGGCGTTCCTTGCCGCCGCCCGCTACCCGATCCGTGGTGGCACGCACGGCAATACGGCATTCGCCTGCATCCTCGCGCACGACCATGCCGTGGAGTGCGGCGACCGGTCGCTGGAGGTCGCGGTGGCCGACGCGATCGTCCGCTGGTTCGGCGACGACCGGACGGCCCCCGTAGCCTACGAGCCATCGCTCACCGACTTCCTCTCGCCGAGCCTCGCCGAGGCGGCGGCAATGACGCTCGTCGTGGCGGGCGACGCCTACGCGGCCTGGCTCGACGCGTTCCTGCCCGCAGGCCTCGGGCCGCTCGCGGCTCCGCCCGTGGTGGCGGATCGCCACGATCCCCAGATCGCCCACCTCGACGGCCTCGCGCTCTCGCGGGCGTGGATGCTCGCGAGGATTGCAGCGGCCCTCCCCGGCAGCCATGCTCTGCGACACGAACTGGACGAGGCGGCGGCCAGGCATCTCGCCGCCGGTCTGCCCTGGACGGTGGGCGGAGACTATGTGGGTGAACACTGGCTCGCCTCGTTCGCAGCGCTGGCCTTCGGCGAGCGGCCGTGACGGCTCCCGTCGCGGTCGAGGGTGCAGCCCATGAACCTGATCGACGTCGGTGATCGCGGCATCGCCGTGCTCGTGGAGGCGGGGTCGTCCGAGGAGCGAACGACGCTGGGGCGATGCCTGGCGGCCGCACTTCGTGAGGCCGGAATCGCCGGCGTCAGCGACGTGGTGCCGTCGTCCGGCCGCGTAACGCTCGCCTACGATCCGCTGCTCACCGACCACGCGTCGCTGCGGCGGGCGATCGGGGCCGTCGTTGCCGCGGGCCTCGCGGAGGGAGGCGCGGAGCCGTCGATGCGGCACGAGATTCCGGTCAGTTACGGCGGCGATCTTGGGCCCGATCTCGGCGAGGTGTGTGCCGCGCATGGGATCGACCACGACCGGTTCGTGGAACTGCACACGAGCGGCGATTATGCGGTCGAGGCGATCGGATTCCTGCCGGGGTTCGCCTACCTGGCGGGCCTGCCGCCGGCGATCGCCACGCCGCGTCGGGCCACGCCGCGGCGGGTGGTGCCTGCGGGCTCGGTGGGCATCGGCGGCAGCCAGACGGGCGCGTATCCGTTCGCGAGCCCCGGGGGCTGGAACCTGATCGGCGGCACGGCCGCGCATCTCTTCGACGTGAAGCGGCCGCGGCCGGCGCTGCTGGCGGCAGGCGACCGGGTGCGGTTCGTGGCGGTCGATCGTGCGGAGTATGAGGGGCTGCGAGAGCAGGATCGCGCGGAGCCGTCCACGACGCCCGAAGCAAACCCCGAAGTGAACCGTGGCATGAAGGTGTTGATGCCGGGCCTGTTCACCACGATCCAGGATCTCGGGCGGCCGGGGCACCGGGCCAGCGGAGTGCCGCTCTCGGGCGCCGCCGACGTGGTGTCGCTGCGGCAGGCGAACCGGCTCGTGGGCAATCCCGATGCGGCCGCGTGCCTCGAGTTCACGCTCCTCGGCCCCGACGTCGCGTTTTCAGAAGACGTGGTCGTAGCGGTCACGGGCGGGGCGTTTCCGGGATGGGCCGGCGAGCGGGCCATGGTTGTGCGGTCCGGCGAGCCGCTGAGCCTCGGGCATGCGGTGACGGGCTGCCGCGGCTACCTCGCGGTGGCGGGGGGGTTCGCGGTGGCCTCCGTCCTCGGCAGCCGCAGCACCTTCGTGCCGGCGAGGCTCGGTGGCCTTCGCGGACTCCCACTCACCGCGGGCGACTTTGTCCCGGTGGGCGAGCCGGTCGGTCGTGCCACGGGGCGGCTGGAGGCGCCGTTGACGGCGAGCCGGCGGACCTCAGTCGGGCCGGTCGTGCTCCGGATGATCCCGGGCGAGCAGTATTCCTGGTGCGGCGAACGGATCTGGTCTGCGCAGCACACGGTGAGCAGCCGTTCCGACCGCATGGGCGTGCGGATGGACGGACCGCCGCTCGGCAGTGGCGAGGGGGCCGGGTCGCTGCCATCGGTGGCGGTGCTGCCGGGCACCGTGCAGCTGCCTCCCGACGGGCAGCCGATCATCCTGCTCGCCGACGCCCAGACGGTGGGCGGCTATCCGGTGATCGGGCATGTGATCGCCGCCGACCTGCCGCTCGTGGCGCAGCTGCGGCCGGGCGACCGCGTGCGGTGGCGGGAGACGACGGTCGACGAGGCCCACGCAGCGCTGCGAGACGTTGTGGCCGGATGGGGCGACGCCCGATGACGAGCATCGACCTCAATGCCGACGTGGGAGAGGGCGGGGCCGCCGACGCCGCACTCATGCGGCTCGTGTCGTCGGCGAACGTCTGCTGCGGCGGCCACGCGGGAAGCATCGCGCTCATGGCGGCCACCGTGCGGCTGGCAGTCGAGCACGGCGTGGCGGTGGGCGCGCATCCGGGGCATGCAGACCGGGAGCACTTCGGCCGTCGCGAGATCGCGGTCGAGCCTGGCCGCTGCGCGGCCGCGATCGATGCCCAGATCGCCGCGGTGGCGGCGGTCGCGGGCCCGGCGCTCCACCATGTGAAGCTGCACGGAGGGCTCTACCACCAGGTGGGCCGCGAAGGGCGTCTGGCCGCGGCCGTGGCCGACATGCTCGCCGCCCGCTGGCCTCGGCTGGTGGTCTATGCGGCGTCGGGCAGCCTCTTCGCTGGCGTGGCTCAAGGCCGCGGGCTCGCTGTGGCCGAGGAGGCGTTTATCGACCGTGGCTATGAGGCCGATGGCACGCTGGTGCCCCGCGGGCAGCCGGGGGCCACCGTGAATGACCCCGCCGAGGCCGCGGCGCGGGCCGTGCTGCTCGCGAGGCACGGCCTCGTGCGGGCGGTGGGAGGCGACGACGTGTTCATCCCGGCCGACACGCTCTGCCTCCACGGCGATGGGCCCCGCGCCCTCGAGCTGGCCGCCGCCACGCGCGACGCGCTGCTCGCCGCCGGCCTCGAGATCCGCGCCGCTACGGGGCGAGCACGTCCCACGTGACCGGGGTGCGATCGACGTGGATGTGCACCCGCTGATGGCCGCTGGCGTGCAGCGAGAGGAGCTCCACGGTGTCGAACCGGCATGAGATCACGGCGAAGTGGTCGAGGCCCGCGTCGTCACCGTCGGCCGGCTTGGCAGGAGCCTCCGGAAACGAATCCAGCAGCGTGCCGGGGGCGTGATGCGTCGTGTAGGAGGCGCGGCTCATGGCCTGCGTGGCGGCCCACGACTCGGCCGCGACGGAGTCGCCGTGGTGCACCGTCGCGGTGGCGGCGATCCGCACCTGGATCCGCAGGTCCGGTTCATACCAATGCAGCGCGACGGCAGGGCGCCGGCGGATCGTGGCCACCTTGGGACTGCGGACATCGGAGTGCAAACGAATCTCGCGGCCGCTCGCGTCGACCCGCCGCAGCACGACCGTGCGGGCCGCCGGAGTCCCGTCGTCATCGACCGACGCGAGCGTGAGCAGGTGGAGGCCGTGCCGCGCGGAGCCGGCCGCCGCGGTGAGTTCGCCCGCGAGCCACGACCACGCCATGGCGGCACCCATCGCGGCGAGGTCGGGAGCCGATGCGGCCACGGAACCGTGCTCCAGGACGCGGTTAGACCGTTCCGCCCCACTGCCGCACCGCCTCGTAGGCGACGAGCGCCGCACAGTTGGCCACGTTGAGGCTTCGCACCTGCGGCCGCGACGGGATCGTGAGCAGACGGTCGGCCAGCGGCGTTGTGATCTCCGCAGGCAGGCCGGCCGACTCCTTGCCGAACACGAGCACGTCGCCGGGGGTGTAGGCGACGCTCGTGTAGGGCTTCGTGGCCCGGGCCGAGAAGAGCCAGAGCCCGCCGGCGCCGGACTCGGCGAGTCGGTCGCGGAGGTGCGGCCAGGAGTCGGCCACCTCCCACTCGAGCTCGTCCCAGTAGTCGAGCCCGGCCCGGCGGAGGTAGTAGTCGTCGAGCTGGAACCCGATCGGCCGCACGAGCCACATCTTGGCCGCGATCGCCACGCAGGTGCGGCCCACGTTGCCCGCGTTGGGCGGGATCTCGGGCTCGTGGAGCACGATGTGGAGGCGGGGGGCGTATCGCATGAAATGGAGCGTGCCGCGGCCGGAGGCGTTTGCTAGGGTTGGGAGCTGGGCCGGCCAGTGTACCGGCCGCTGGTGGCGTGAGGGTGGGATCGCATGCGTCGGGCCGGCCGCGTCATGGGCGGGATGATGCGGACGCTTGTCGCGGTCGTAGCCACGGCGGCGACGCCTACGGCAATCGCTCCACGCTGGTCTCCGCGTCGAACAGCGGCACGCAGCTCTACGTGAAGAGCCGACCGAAGCAGTGGGCCCTGCAGACCGTCGATGCGGAATGCACGATGGAGCAGTGGATCACGCTCTCCGGGAGCGTGGCCACCGTCCGCAATCGGCTCACCAATGCCCGCGCCGACACCACGCAGCATGCCGCCCGCACGCAGGAACTGCCGGCCGTCTACACCTGGGCGAAGCTCACGCAGCTCAAGACCTACGCGGGCACCGCCCCGTTCACCAGCGGCAGCCTGACGACGATGCCCAACGCCGCTCCGCCCTGGAACACGTTTCGGGCGACGGAGGGCTGGGCCGCCTACGTGGACGCGAACGACTGGGGGCTGGGCGTGTTTGCCCCCGGCAACGTGAAGTTCATCGGCGGCTTCGCGGGCACGCCGGGAACCGGCAGCACCACGAGCGCGAACACCGGCTACATCGCGCCGATCCGCCAGGAGATCATCGACCACGACATCGTCTACGAGCACACCTACCACCTGAACCTCGGCAGCGTGGCGTCGATCCGGTCGTACGCGGCCGCGAACCGGCCCGACCTCAAACCCGACCACCAGTATCGCGGCACCCGCTCCGGATGGACCTACGCCAACGCCACCGACGCGGGCTTCCCCGTCACCGACCGGCTGCACGTGAACCTGAGTACGGCGGACCCGCAGATGATCGGCCCCGAGTGCTCGTTCCGGGCGGCCGACGTGCCCCGGATGTACGTGCGGGTGGCGGCCTCGATCGCCGGGGCGTCGCAGGCCTCGGGCCGGCTCTACTGGAAACGCGAGAACGGCTCCGCCCCGATGAGCACGGCGCAGAGCAAGGGCTTCACGATCACTGCCGACGGGCAGTTTCACACCTACGAGATCGACCTCTCGGGCACCTCCACCTGGACCGGCCAGATCTCGCGGCTGCGGTTCGACCCGGCCACGACCGGCACCGTCGGCGACTTCGTGGAGGTGCAGTCCATCTCGGCCTACGCGCCGAGCACGGTGTGGGTGGACGTGGCCAGCGGCACGCAGACGCAAGTGCAGGCTCGGGCATCGATCCTCACCGGCACGGCAGGCCTCACCAAGACCGGCACCGGAACTCTTTCGCTGACGCTCTCGAACACGTTCACCGGACCGACGCGGGTGAACGCCGGCCGGCTGCTCCTCGCCCATGCCTCGGCCCTCTCGTCGAGTACGGTGAGCGGGTCGGCTGGGGCGACGCTGGCCGTGGCGGCCGGACTGCCCCGGGCAATCGGCTGGGTGGACGAGGGTGGCGGCAGCCTGCGGTTCGGCTACGCGGCGCCGGGCGACACCAACGTGGACGGCGTCATCGACCTGCTCGACGCGGCCAACCTGCTCAACTCCGGACGCTACGACCGCGGCGTCGCCGCCACGTGGGCCGACGGCGATTTCACCTACGACGGCCTCGTGGACGTGATGGATGCCGCGGAGTTCGTCATGTCGGGGCTCTACGACGCCGGCGGCTACGGCCCGGCCGCGGTCGCCGGCGGTGCGACCGCCGCCGCGGTCCCGGAGCCGGGCCCATGGGCCGCGCTGCTGGCGGCGGCGGGCTGTGCGGCCACGGCCCGTTTCCTCCGCCGCGTATGGCCCCGCCGGGGCCGTCTGCTATCGTTTTGACGGACATGCCGCGGTCGTCGTCCGACGACCGGCATCACCCGGACGAGGAGCGGACGTGGTCGAACTCAGGCGGAACCCCACGCGGGCGGTGCGGATCGGAAGCATCACGATCGGGGCCGGGCATCCGATCGCCGCCCAGAGCATGACCGCCACCCACACGCAGGATGTGGCGGCGACGGTGGAGCAGGCCAACGCCCTGCATGCGGCCGGTGCCGGAGTGGTGCGGATCGCCGTCGACTCGAAGAAGGATGCCGCGGCCCTCGAGGCGATCCGGGCCGGCACGCCGGCCAATCTCGCGATCGACCTGCAGGAGAACTACCGGCTCGCGCTCGACGTGGCCCCGCACGTTCACAAACTCCGCTACAACCCCGGCCACCTCTACCACCACGAGCCCACGAAGCCCTGGCAGGAGAAGGTCAAGTTCATCGCGGGCGTGGCGGCCGATCACGACTGTGCGCTCCGCGTGGGCGTGAACTGCGGCAGCGTCGATCCGGCCAAGAAGGAGCAGTTCACCGAGGACGACTCGCTCGGCCCGATGCTGGCGAGCGCCCTCGAGCACTGCGAACTCCTCGACTCGCTCGGCTTCACCCGCTACGCCGTGTCGCTGAAGGATTCCGACCCGGCCAAGGTGATCGAGGTCAACCGCCGGTTCGCCGAACAGCGGCCCGACGTGCCGCTCCACCTGGGCGTGACCGAGGCGGGCATGCCCCCCGACGGCATCATCAAGACGCGAATCGCCTTCGAGCAGCTGATCTCGCGGGGCATCGGCGACACCGTCCGCGTGTCGCTCACCGTGCCCAACGCCGACAAGCCGCAGGAGATCGCCGCCGCCAACGCGATCCTCGCCGACATCGCCGCCGGCCGCGTGCGGAGCGTGGTCGACTACGGGCTCTCGTCGCTCAACATCATCTCCTGCCCGAGCTGCTCGCGGGTCGAGAATGAGGCTTTTATCGAGCTCGCCAAGCAGGTGAAGGAGATGACGTCCTACGCGAGGGATCACGCGATCACGATCGCCGTGATGGGCTGCCGCGTGAACGGCCCGGGCGAGACCGACGACGCCGACCTGGGCCTGTGGTGCGGTCCCACCCACGTGAACCTCAAGAAGCGGAGCGCGGAGCTGGGGGCGTTCGCCTAC
>CAIKWU010000623.1 GCA_903831155.1 uncultured Planctomycetaceae bacterium
CTGAAAATCCATGTGTCGCCGGTTCGATTCCGGCCCTGTCCACTGGATCGTAAGAGCAGGCTGAGAAAGGATTTCCGTTCACCGGTTCGGCGTCGAACCGTGCGGCTTCCGGCAGGAAGAAATCCGGTAACTACCGGATTCGACCCCGAAGGAGGACCGTGCGATGGCAACTAGAATCCCCTCTCTCCGACACCATAAGCCGTCTGGGCAGGCCGTGGTGACGCTCAACAGCCGCGACCATTACTGCGGGCCGTGGGGCTCGAAGCAGGCCCAGGCCGAATACCAGCGGCTCGTGGGCGAGTGGCTCGCCAGCGGCGGCGCGCCTCGCGTCACTGATCGGGATGCGATCACGGTCGCCGAGTTGGTGCTCGCCTACCGCCGGTTCGCCAAGGCGTACTACGCGCCGCTGACCTGCCCCCTTAAACGAGACCACCTTCGGAGCGAGAATCCGGGTGTGGTCGCAACTGAGGGAGGGCAAGAGCCACCACGACGTCTCAAGAACCGCTTCCTTCGAAGCACGCAGTTTTCTGGGACGCGGCTGTGGTCTTGCCGCTTGCCGCGATTTATGGTCGCCCTCGATAATCGCAGGGATCTCGGGCTCGGGCACGATTGGGCGATTCAGGCGCGAAGGGTTTCTTTTCAATGCGGCATCTCTCCTCGCTGTGTGTCGCGGTATGGCTCGTGCGATTACTTGCCGTTTGTGAGACGCAGGCCGCGGCGGAGCCTCTTCACTCCGTCTGGGAAGCCGGTGCGATCGAGGCGACCGACCTCGACGGCGGCAAGCACTCGCTCGACGACGGGGCGCGGACGGTCGATGTCGTCGTCTTCGTCTCTCCCACCTGCCCGATCTCGAACGGGGCGCTGCCGCGGTTGCGGACGATCGCCGACGAGCTGACACGGGCCGCAGGGCCCGATCGTGTGCCGGTGCGGTTCTTCGGCGTCGTCGCCGACGACTCGATGACGCGTGACGAGGCGACCGCCCATTTTCAGGTCCTGTCGCTTCCCTTCCCTGTCATCTGGGAAGGTCGAGAGGCCCTTCGCAGCCGCCTCCGCCCCACCCACGCACCGGAGGCGTTGGTCATCGATCCCAGCGGCCGCGTCGCCTACCGAGGGGCGATCGACGATGCCTACGAAGCGGTCGGCCGCCGAAGGCCGGCCGTCACCAGGCGCTGGCTTGCTGATGCGATCGCGGCTGTCGTTGCCGGAATCGCTCCCGGGGAGGCATTCGTCGCGCCGGTGGGATGCCGACTGGAGATCGCCGGAGAGGCGGACCCCGAGACCAACGTCACGTTCGCCCGCGATGTCGCGCCGATCATCCATGCCCGCTGCGTGTCATGCCATCGGGCCGGGGAAGTCGCCCCCTTCCCGCTCACGACCTGCGCGGAGGTGGCGGCCCACGCCCCAATGATCGTGGAGACGATCCGGGCCGGGATCATGCCCCCGTGGATGCCCGCCGGCAACGACGCCCATCCATTCCTCGGCGATCGCCGGCTGACGCCAAAGGAGATTGAGACGATCACGGCCTGGGCTGAAGGGGGCTGCGAGCCTGGCGATCCCGACGACGAGCCGGCGCTGCCGACCTTCACCGCTGGCTGGCAGCTCGGGCCCCCCGATCTCGTCGTGCGAATGCCGGAGGCATTCACCGTGCCGGCTGACAGCCCCGACATCCTCCAGCACTTCGTGATCCCGATCGACATTCCCGAAGACAAGGTCGTCGCCGACATCGATTTCCATCCCGGCGCTCACCGCGTCGTCCATCATGCCGTCC
>CAIKWU010000624.1 GCA_903831155.1 uncultured Planctomycetaceae bacterium
CCGAAAGATGGCGTAGGCTAAAACGACGAGAACTGCTCGAACTCGTCGTACGGGCGGTGCTCGAGGTTCACGAATCGCGTGAAGTCGTGCTGCCAGAGGAGTTTCACGTCGCCAATCGGGCCGTTTCGCTGCTTGGCGATGATGATCTCGGCCTGGCCACGAACCCGCTCCCGGTCCTCGTCGTTGGTCTGGTAGTACTCCTCGCGATGCACGAACATGACGACGTCGGCATCCTGCTCGATGGCGCCCGACTCGCGGAGGTGGTTGAGCCGGGGGCGGTTGTCGCGGGAAACCTCCGCCTGGCGGTTGAGCTGGGCCAGGCACAGGACCGGGATGTCGAGTTCACGCGACATCCCCTTGAGCCGCCGGGCGATCCGCGCCACCTGCTCCTGCCGCGGATCGCGGGGGTTGTCGGGTTCGATGAGCTGGAGGTAGTCGATCACGATCATCGCGAGCCCTCCCTGCTTCCGCTTGAGCCGGCGGGCCACCGCGGCAATCTCCGTAAGCGTGCGGCTCGGCGTGTCGTCGATGTACAGCGGCGCAGCGCCGATCTCGGAGGATTTCTGGACCAGCCGGCGGCGGTCCTCCTGAGAGATCGTGCCGTTGCGAAGCCGATGCCCGTTCACCTGAGCCGCTGAGCAGAGCAGGCGGTCGGCGAGTTCGATGCTCGCCATTTCGAGGCTCACGAACAGCACCGGCATCTTCAGATTGATCGCCACGTGCTCCGCGATGTTCATCGCGAGGGCGGTTTTGCCCATACTCGGCCGAGCCGCCAGGATGATCAGTTCCGAGTTGTGAAGGCCGCCGCAGAGGGAGTCGAGATCGGTGAAGCCGGTTTCCACGCCGCCGATGGCATGCTCGTGCTTCATGCGGGCGTCCATCCGCACCATCACGTCTTCGAGCACCGACTGGATCGATTTGGCTTCCGTCGAACTGCGGTGCTCCAGGATCGCGAAGATGCCCGCCTCCGCCCGTGCGAGGATCTCCCGGGGCTCGTCCGCCGCGTCGTAGGCGTCGCGGAGGATGTCGGTGCCTGCGTCGATCAGGCAGCGCAGGATCGCCTTGTCCCGAACGATCGCGGCGTAGTGGGTGGCGTGGGCCGCATGCGGCACCGCCTGGACCACGTCGGCGATCATCGCGGCACCGCCGATCTTCTCGAAATCGCCCTGTGTCTTCAGCCGCTCCACCACGATCGTGGCATCGATCCGCTTGCCGGAGTCGTGGAGGTCGAGCAGGTGCCGATAGAGCGTCCGCAGTGGCTCGTCCGAGAAGTCTTCGGCGCGAATGACCAGCGCGACGTCGTCGCAGACATCCGGTTTGAGGAGGATGCTCCCGAGCACCGCCCGTTCGGCGTCGAGATTCGCCGGGCGGTCGCGGACCTCCGTCGACCCGATCACCGAGCCGCTTCCGGCGTTCCGGTCACGGCGGCGGTCCCGCCGACCGTCGCCCCTGCTCCCACCGTCGGACGGAGCCATCGAAAAGCCTCCTTGCAAACCGAATCACAACCACGAAACGAATGCCAGCGGATCTCCCTGGCATAGGCGCAGGGGCCGTGGGGCTTTCGCGTGCCCGGGCTGAGTCGACTACTTGGAGCCGCCGTCGCTGCTGCTCGGCACGACCCACACCTTCAGGTCGCCCTCGACCTCCGCCGCGAGTCGAACCTTCACGGTGTAGAGGCCGACCTCCTTCAGCGGTCCTTGGAGGATGATCTGCTCCGGCGTGACCATGAGGTCGAGCTGCTTCAGCGACCGCGAGATCTCGGGTGCCGCGACCGAGCCGTAGAGGTGCCCCTCGTCGTTCGCATTGGCTTCGATGGTCACACTCGCACGGCTGAGCTCCTGGAGCAGAGACCGGAGGCCGGCCAGTCGCTCGCGGGCGATTTCCTCGAGCTTGGCACGGTGCTTCTCGACCATCCGCTTGTGGTGCTCAGTCGCCACCGTCGCCAGGCCCTGAGGCAGGAGGTAGTTGTAGGCGTAGCCACGCTTCACCTCGACGACGTCGCCCTGCTTGCCAAGATGTTCGACGTTGTGGATCAGAAGCAGTTCGATTCCGCCCCGGCTGCCCTTGGGCAGACGGCGACCGACCGCGTCGATGACGGGGGCTTCGAAGGTGGGCATGTGGTGACTCCTCTGTGGATGGCGAACGTGCTGTGCGTGTGGAACGTGAACGGATTCAGTGGGGGCCGGCGTGAGCGGAGCTCAAAAGGGAATGTCATCCTCGGCACCGACCCTGCCGGCCGGTGGGGCATCATCATACTCAGGGCTCGACTGGCCGTAGTCTTCATCGGACTGCTGGCCGGCGGGCCGTCCGGCCGCACGCTGTGGCCGGGCCTGACCGGCAGGCCTGGGGCCGTCCCCCTTCGATCCGAGTAGCACCATCTTCTCCCCGACAACCCGGAGTTTCGAGTTCTTTTTGCCGTCCTTCTCCCAGGTGTCGAGTTTCAGCCGACCCTCGATCATCAGGGGCGACCCCTTGGTGACGTATTCACCGGCGATTTCTGCAGTGCGACCCCAGAGCGTGACGTCGACGAAGGTCGTCTCGTCAACCCACTCGCCGGAGGCCGTCTTTCGGCGATCGTTGACTGCCAAGCCGATCTCGGTGACCGCGGTGCCGCTGGCAATGTAGCGGAGTTCAGGATCCCGGGTCACGTTCCCGAGCAGCACCACTCTGTTGAAACTAGCCATGACTCATGCCTCCTTTTGGAAACTGAACACGCGTTCACTTCCTTGATGGTAGCCCCCCTCGTCGGAGGCTGCAAGACCCCCGAGCCGGTCAGGCAGGCGGGGCCGCGGCGGGAGTGGCGGGGGCGGCGGGCGGGGACCGCCGTGGGGCTGCATCGCCGGCCAGGGCGTGCTGGACGAGCGCGTCGGCGATCCGGTCGTCGACCTTCAGCACGAGTTTCCGGATGATCTCGTCCGTGATCTCGCACTGCCGCTCGAGGGATGTCAGGCCTGGCCCCGGCATCTTGAAGTACGTCAGCCAGTACACGCCCTTCTTGTGCCCCTTGATGGGGTAGGCGAGTTTCCGCTCGTCCCAGAGGCGGGCGGCGAGGACCGTGCCACCGTGTGTCGTGATCAGGTCGGCCACCTGCTGGGTGGCGGCCCCGGGATCGCGGGCGAACTTCGTCGGATCCAGGATGAACATGCCTTCGTACACCGCCATGAATGCCACACTCCTCAGGTTTTTATCGTCGAATGTTGAAGAACGTCACGAGTCTCACTGCTGCCGCGTGACCGACGCGTCAGTTGTATTTGTTCATGGCCGCCTGGATGCCCACGGCGACCCACTCTTCGGCGGCGTCCGCCGCCCGCTCCACGACGGCGCCCACCCGCTCCCGGTCCGCCTTCGGAAACTTGCCGAGCACGAAGTCGGCGGCCTTCCATCCGGCGGGCACGGGGCCGATTCCCAGCCTCAGCCGGGGGATCGCCGTCGTGCCGAGACGGCTCAACACGTCGGCAAGGCCGTTTTGACCGCCGGCCGACCCGCTCGGACGGAGCCGGACGGTGTCGAGCGGCAGGTTGAAGTCGTCGCAGACCACGATCATGTCAGAATCCGGGATCTTGTAGAAGTCCCTCGCTGCCAGCACGCTGGAACCGCTGAGGTTCATCCAGGTGAGTGGCCAGAGCAGGAGCACCGGGATTCCCCGGATCGTGCCCTGGGCGACGTCTCCCTGGAACCGCTGGCGACGGGCTGGTGAGCCCACTCGCCGGGCGAGAACGTCCAGCACCTCGAACCCGACGTTGTGACGGGTGTCCTGGTAGGCGTGCCCCGGATTCCCGAGGCCGACGAGGAGTTTCACGGTCGATCGGCGGTCTCCTGGGTGGAACGGGTCGGACGAAGAGGGGCTCGGGCTGCGGAGGCGTCGCGGAGTGCCGCGCCGCCGTCACGCGGCGATCATGCCCCCTGTCCGGCTTCCGCCTCTCCTTCTTCGGCTGCCTTGCGGCCGATCACCTCGGGCTCCACACCGGCCGAAGGCGCGGACTCCTCTGCCTTCTTGCCCGGCAGGACGCAGGTCACGACCGTCTCATCCGGGTCCGCCCCGGGCTTGGCGCCGTGCAGAAGTTCGAGGTCCTTCACCTTGATCGCATGCCCCAGCTCGAGATGGGCGACGTTGGCATAGACGAACTCGGGCACGTGGTCGGCAGTGCAGTCGAGGTCAACCTCGTGCAGCACAAGATTCACGACCCCGCCGGCCCGCTGGCCCGGGCATTCGCCCTTGAGGTGCACGGGCACCTTCACGCGGATGTGCTCGGACGCGCTCACGCGGAGGAAGTCGATGTGGATCGGCTCCACGCCGTACGTGTCCCACTGCAGTTCCTTCACGAGAGCGGCCGTCTTCACGGCGCCCGTCAGGTTCACGACCCGGCTTCCGTGTCGGACGGCGGCCTCGACCGCCTCCCGGGCCGCCGACAGGTCGATGCACTTCTCGCCGTGTCCGTAGAGGATGGCAGGCACTTGGCCCTGATTGCGGAGCCGTCGGCTCTCGCGGGAACCCTTGCCTTTGCGGAGGGAGACTTCGACCGTGTCACTCATGGGAAAACCCTGGAAAATGGGCGGCGGGGATTCAGCGGAAAGCCCACAAGTGTGCCATCTGCAGCGGCTTCCGCAAGACGACCCATTTCCGGGCCGCAAACGGCGTGTCTGGTCGCCGGCAACCGGTCGGCAGCCCGGCTGAGAGGGCCTGCCTTGCGGGCGTGTCGCGAGCCAGGATGGCGAGCCGTCCGGCGCGGCGAACCTCGGCTTCGCCCCGCCGGACCCCAGCCCGCACCGGCCAGGAGGGCGGTGCGGGCGTGTCTACTGAAACATCATGCTGACCGACTCGTTGCGATGGATCCGCTTGATCGCCTGGCCGAGGAGGCTGGCGACCGAGAGCACGGTGATGTTGGGGAGCATCTTGCCGGGCGTGAGCGGGATCGAGTCGGTGATGATGATCTTGTTGAAGGGAGCCTGCCGGAGCCGCTCGATCGCCGGGCCCACGAGCAGCCCGTGGGTGGCTGCGGCGTAGATCGCCTTGGCGCCGTGCTTGTGAAGCACCTCGGCGGCACCGCAGATCGAGCCGGCCGTGCTGATCATGTCGTCGAACAGGATCGCCGTCTTGCCCTCGACGCTGGCGCCGATGATCGTCGTGCTCTTGGTGGTGTCGGCAGAGAGCCGCCGTTTGTCGATGATTCCCAGCGGGGCGCCGATCCGGTTGGCGTGGCCGAGCGCCCGCTTGATGCCCCCCTCGTCGGCGCTCACCACGACGATGTCGTCCTTGGGGATCTCGAGCGAGGAGAGGTGGTTGTTGAGCACCGGGGCGGCGTAGAGGTGATCGACCGGCACGTCGAAGAAACCCTGGATCTGCGCGGCGTGCAGGTCCATGGCGAGCACCCGGTCGGCACCGGCGCGGGTGATCAGGTTGGCGACCAGTTTGGCGGTGATCGGAACGCGGCCGGAGTCCTTGCGGTCCTGGCGGGCGTAGCCGAAGTAGGGGATCACCGCCGTGATCCGGAAGGAACTCGCCCGCTTGAAGCTGTCGATCATCACGAGCAGCTCCATGATGTGCTCGTTGACCGGCGGGCAGGTCGACTGGACGATGAACACGTCGCGGCCGCGGACGTCCTCGTCGATCTTGCAGGAGATCTCGCCGTCGGGGAACCGCCCCAACGAGATCTTCCCCATGGGCAGGTTGAGGTAGCGGCAGATGTCCTGCGTGAGCGCGGGATTGGCCGGCCCGCTGAAGATCTTCAGGTCGTTCATGGGATCGCTCGGGAGGCGACGGGAGGGCTGCGGTTTTCCCGCGGCCCGACGGCCCCACTGTGACCGCCCCGCGGGCATGCTTCAAGCGGGGTGCGTGGCTCCGCGGCGGCACGGTATCCTGCCCTCGTCGCCGGCGAGCGACCGGTGGAACGGTGGGCGGGAGACGAAGGAGAGCACGACCATGTCGTCGCAGACGCTGCAGCTGATCACCTCGCATCGTGGCGCCTCGTTTTCGGCCGCGGATCGCGTCGACGTGGCGCTCGGCCACCTCGCGGTGCGCACGAGGAGGCTCTCGGGTGGACTCCGCGAAGGGGTGCTGCTCGTGGAGTTGGTGGCGGGCGAGACGAAGGTCTTCGTGCTGCCGGACCGCGGCCTCGGGATCTGGAAGATCATGGCCGGCGGCGTGGAGCTCGGCTGGCAGTCACCGGTGCACGGTCCGGTGAATCCGCGGTTCGTGCCGGTCGCCGAGCCCTCGGGACTCGGCTGGCTCGACGGCTTCGACGAACTGGTCGCCCGCTGCGGCCTGGTGAGCAACGGTGCCCCCGACTTCGACGGGACCGGCCGCCTCGTTCACGGCTTGCACGGCCGGATCGCGAATCTGCCCGCCCATCACCTCGACGTCACCCTCGACGAGGCTGCCGGCACGATCACGCTCACCGGCGCGGTCGATGAGACGCGATTCCTCTGCCATTCGCTCCGCATGACGACGTCGCTCACCCTCCACGCCGACCGGCACCGCGTCTCGTGGACCGACAGCGTGAAGAACATCTCCGACCGGCCGACGACCATGCAGATGCTCTACCACGTCAACTTCGGGCCGCCGCTGCTCGGCCCGGGCAGCGAGGTGGTCGCCGCCGTCGAGGAGCTCGGCCCCCGGGACGTGGCTGCGGAGTCCGACGTGCCGACGTGGAATCGGTACGTCGCCCCGCAGGCAGGCCGGAGCGAGCAGGTGCACTTTGTCCGGCTGCGCCCCGCCGCCGACGGCATGGCCACGGCGATGCTCGTGGGGCCGGAGGGCCGCAACGCCGCGAGCCTGTCGTGGCGGGCGGACTCGCTCCCCTGCTTCTCGCTCTGGAAGAACCAGGGGGGGCTGGCCGACGGCTACGTAACCGGCCTCGAGCCCGGCACCAACTATCCGAATCCGCGATCGTTCGAGGAGTCGCAGGGGCGGGTGGTGCCGCTGGGGCCGGGGGCGAGCGTGAGGTTCGATCTCGCGATCGAGCACTTCGCCGCCGGGGCGATCGACGCGGAACGGAAGCGGATCACAGGGCCGGTGGCTCCGGTGCCGGCGATTCATTCCCGTCCGAAAGCCGGCTGGAGTCGAGTATGACGGCGGCACGCGTCCTCGTGGCGGTTTTCGCCGTCGTCGCGATCGCGGCCGCGATCGGGGGCGAGATGCCGGAGCGCGTCGTGTCCGGGGATGCCGAGATCCGCGGGCCGGCCGGCGATTCGGAGATCGTGGTGAGGACCACTTCCCGGGTCGCTGGGGCGATCGATTCGCTGGCATGGGGCGGCCGCGAGTTCATCGACTCGCACGATCACGGCAGGCAACTGCAGAGCGCTTCGAACTGGGACGTCGCCGGCGAGTTGCACGCGGAAACGTTCAATCCCACGGAGGCGGGCTGCGAGCGGGACGGGGCCGGGCCGGTGAGCACGAGCCGCCTGCTCTGGCTCGTCGCGGAGGGTCGCGACCTCCAGACCGTGAACCGGATGGCCTTCTGGCTGAGGCCGGGGCAGCGAAGCGGCGGCCATCCCGCGCGAAACACGGTGGCGGTGTCTGATCATCTTTTGCAGAAGCACGTGCGGCTGGGGGCCGACCACCTCGACGAGCCGCTCCGCGGCCATGCGATCCGCCACGACGTCACGTTCACCGTGCCTGCGGGGGAGCGGCATCGGCAGGGCGTGTTCGAGGTCTTGACGGGCTACATGCTGCCCGAGTTCAGGGCGTTTCACGGCCTGCTGCCGGACGGCAGCCTGGCACCGCTGACCGACGGCCCCGGGGAGCAGCAGTTGCCGGTGATCGTTGCGACGGCCGGTGGCGGCCATGCCATGGGGGCCTGGTCGCCGGCGACGGCCCGCACGACCGGCAGGCCGGCGACCTACGGTCGGTTCTGGTTCGAGCGGGAGCAGGTGTCCAAGTGGAACTGCGTGATTCGTGAGACGGCGGCGGCCGGCGCCGAGGTGGATCCGGGGGCATATTCGTATCGTGTCTGGGTGGCGGTGGGCTCGCTCGAGGACGTCCGGCAGACGCTCGCGGCGCTTCGGGCTGCCGGGCGGTAGGTCGGCTCCGGGGCTCGGGCCATTCGTGGGGTCGGTGCTGCCCGTGCCCCGTCGCCGGACGTTCGCGGATTGCCGTCGTGGCAATCCGGTCACTCGGATGCCGCCTGCGCTTCGCCGGGCACCGATCCGCCGCAGGCGGATTGGTCGTGGCTGCGCTTGTCGGCATACGCCGGCTCCCGGGGCACAGGCAGCACCTCGCTGAGATCAAGCAAGCGCGGGCTCCTGGCCGCTCGCCCGGAAGGCGAGCTCACAAAAAAAGCCCGCCCGGCAGCGCCACGGGCCGCTCGCCCGGAAGGCGAGCCCACAAAAAAAGCCCGCCGGGGCCATGGATGGCCCGGCGGGCGTAAAGTGGAGGCGAGGGGAGTCGAACCCCTGTCCCGTGATGTTTCAGCGCGAACGTCTACGTGTGTATCCGGTCGATTTGAGTCTCGTCTGTGCGTCCCCGGCCGACAGGGTGCGTCACGGACCAGCCCGGAACTTTTTTAGCCCCGGCCGTACCAGGCGGTGAACCGGGGCGAGTCGGATTTGGCGACCGATTGGGAGGCCCTTCCGACTGGGGCCATCGCTCGGGGTTGCTTAGTTAAGCAGCCAGAGAAAACTGAGCTTC
>CAIKWU010000625.1 GCA_903831155.1 uncultured Planctomycetaceae bacterium
AAGCCCGCCCCGAGATTAGGTTTCGTAGGGCTTATGCCCGAAAGTCCCCTGGAAGACGACCAGGTTGATAGGCCGGACGTGTACGTGCAGCAATGCATTCAGCTAACCGGTACTAACGGACGAACGCTTGACCACTCGTATCAAGTGCTTGCGAATCGACTCACCCGCCTCCGCGGGTGAGAGTTTGCATCACGAGCGCGTTCTTCGGAACGCATGCCGATTACCACGACCTTCTGCCGCGAAAGCGGCAGACCAACCTTTTCGCCGCGAAAGCGGTGACACGGTATTTCCGGTGACCATATCTGGAAGGTCACACCCGTTCCCATCCCGAACACGGTAGTTAAGCTTCCAGAGCCGATGGTAGTGCCAAAAGCGCGAGAGTAGGTATCGCCGGAATTTTCTTCGCCTGGCCCGCACGGCCAAAAAGCCGTGCGGGCCAGTGTCGTTTTCCGGGCAGGTTTTCCGGGCAGGTTGAGTGGGCGACCGGCTCGCCTGATGCGAGGCAGTCGTGCGGTCAGGCCAGGCCGCCGAGCATCTGGCGAACGAGCTCGAGCGGCAGGCCGACGACATTCGACGGGCTTCCCGACACGAGGCGGAGCGGCAGCCGCTCGTCCTGAAAGCCGCAGGCGCCCGCCTTGCCGATCCACATCCCGCTGTCGAGGTACCAGGCCAGGAACTCCTCCGACAGGTCCCCCATCTCGAGCAGGCTCTCGGCGTCGCCGAGGATCGCCCTGCCATTCGGCCGCGGCCACAGGCACACTCCCGACACGACGCGGTGACGCCGCCCGGAGAGTTCGAGGAGCATTCGACGGGCGTCCTCGCGGTCGGTCGGTTTTCCGAGGGGCAGACCGTCGACCTCGGCCAGGGTGTCGCAGGCGAGGATGATGCCCGTCAGGTGGGCGTTGCATGGGGCATCCGCCACCGCACGAGCTTTGGCGTGGGCCAGGCGGCGGACGTACTCGGCCAGTGACTCGGTCGTCCCGCGGGAGGGGGCGTCGGCCTCGGCCTCTTCCGGAGGCTCGATGACCGTCACATGCCAGCCCTCGGCGGTGGCCAGTTGGAGCCGCCTTGGCGAGCGGCTTGCAAGCACGATCCTTCTCGGCGACTCTTGGCTCATGGGGTTTCTCCGCAGCACCGCCGGCGACGTTTCGATCCTCTTCGAGGATGACCATCTCGTGGTGCTGGTCAAGCCCGCGGGACTGCCGACCGCCAACGCCCCACGGGGCGAGGAGAGCGTTTACACCCTTCTCTCGAGGCAACGCGAGGGCGGGTTCGTCGGGATCGTCAGCCGCCTCGACGCGCCGGTGTCCGGGGTGGTGGTGCTCGCGAAGACGCGGCCGGCCGCGGCGGCCCTGGCACGGCAGTTCCGTGACCGCTCCGTGGAGAAGGCCTATGCGGCGGTCGTGACCGGACGGTTCCCGGCGTCCCTTGGGGAATGGATCGACTGGCACGACGCGATCTCGCGACGGGAAGGGGATCCCAAGTCGCGGCTGCATCCGGCGGGCGATGCCGTCGGCACAACGGCCGATGGCGGGGACGTCGTGCCACGAGCCGCGCACGTCCGCGCCCGCGTGGTGAGGAGGGCGGGGGAGGTGTCGCTGGTCGAGCTCGAGCCGACCACCGGGCGGAGGCACCAGCTGCGGCTGCAGCTCGCGGCGCGGGGCTGCCCGATCGTGGGAGACCGCCTGTACGGCAGTCGGCTGCCCTGTCGATCCGGTGGCATCGCCCTGCACGCCGAGCGCCTCGGGATCGTCCACCCGACGACGGGGCGGGCCGTCGAGTTCACCTCGCCGTGCGGCACGGTCTGGGAGCGGGACTTCCCCAGCCTGTTCGTGGCTTCGGGGGGCTCGTCGGGATCCTCCCGGCGGGGGTGCTAGACTCGGCGGGCCATGTCCAAGCACGACCGCGAAGGCCGTTCCGACCGCCACCGGTTCCGTGACACGGCGCTCGCAAGCGGCCTGCTCGAGGAGGCGCAGCTCGCGGCCGCCGAACGCGACGTGGGGCTGGTGATGAGCCAGCGGTCGTCCCCGCCGGATGACTGGGACCGGACCGTGGCCGACAAGCTCGTCGCCCAGGGGCTGCTCACGCCCTTCCAGTCACGGGAGATGCTGGCCGGCCGGAGACGGTTCCGTCTCGGGCAGTACACGGTGCTCGACGAGGTGGGCAAGGGGGGCATGGGGCGAGTGTTCCGGGCGGAACACGCGATGATGGGGCGTGAGGTCGCGGTCAAGGTGCTGCCCCGGGAAAAAGCCACGCCCGAGTCGGAGGCCGCTTTCCGCCGTGAGATGCGGATGCTCGGCCGCCTCGATCACGAGAATCTCGTCCGGGCCTTCGATGCCGGCTTCGATGCCCAGGTGTACTACCTCGTCACCGAACTCGTGCCCGGCGTGGACCTGAAGCGATACGTGAAGGACCACGGACCCCTGGGGGAGCGGGCGGCGGCGTTGGTGATCGCGCAGGCGGCCCGCGGCCTGGCCTACGCCCACGAGCAGGGGCTGGTCCACCGCGACGTGAAGCCGGGCAACATCCTCGTGATGCAGGACATGCGGGTGAAGGTGCTCGACCTCGGCCTCGCCGGCTCCGAAGTGGAGGAGGAGTCGTCCCGCGTGGGACGCATCGTCGGCACCATGGACTACATCGCCCCGGAGCAGATCCGCGCTCCCGACGACGTCGGTCCCTCGGCCGACGTCTACGCCCTCGGCTGCACGCTCTACTTCGCCGTGACCTCCCAGGTGCCGTTTCCGGGGGGGAGCCGCAAGGAGAAGCTCCAACGGCACCTCAGCGAGCTGCCGCGGCCGGTGAAGCAGCTGGCGCCGGGGCTCAGCGACGCGTTCTGCCGCGTCGTGGAGGAGATGATGGCCAAGTCGCCGGCCGACCGCATCGCCTCGGCCGGCGCCGTCATCGAGCGGCTGCGGCCCTGGCTCGTCGAGGGGAATGACCTGCCGATTCGCGAGCCAGTCCGTCCGGGCGTGCCGCCTCCGCTGCCTGGAGTGCCGGTCACCGCAGCTCGGCTGGGCGATCAGCCGCTCCCGCTCGACCAGTTTGAGCCGGCGGTCGAGCCCTGGCCCCCGGCCTCGACCATTCTCGACACGGCCATCGGAGTGCTGCGGGAGCCGGCCCTCAGAAAGATGGTCCGGACGGCATGCCAGGCGGCTTTGATCGCGGCCCCCACGGGGTTCGCGTTCGGGCTCGCGATGGTGCTGGTGCGCGGAATCAACGAGGCCGAATTCAATCGGCTCCTGCGTGGGGCGACGCCCGCGTTTCTGGGGTTCGCCGCGTTCGTCGCGGTCTTCCTTTTGCAGATGCTGGCCGGATCCGCGGGCCGTCGCTCCGTGTAGGCGGCGTTGGCCGTTCCTGGAGCGGGGCTTGGGCCGCGGTTCCGCCCGCGAACGCCGCGATCTCGTTGACTTTCGCCCCGTTTCCGCCTACGAAAAGGGCTCGGGACAGGTAGCTCAGTTGGTAGAGCAATGGACTGAAAATCCATGTGTCGCCGGTTCGATTCCGGCCCTGTCCACTGCATCTAGCGGGGCCGACGGCTGATGACGTTTCGGCCTGGCCGGCACCGTTCCTATCGCCGCGCGAGCACCGCGATCGGGAACATCTGGCCCTCGGGCGGCGGCGAGAAGCCCCACGCCTCGATGTCGAGGCCAGGCTCCAGATCATCCGGCCCATCCAGCAGCCGCTCGATCCGCAGGGGGCCTGTCGCGAAGGCGGCAGGATCGAGCCAGTGGGCATGCGTGATCACGAGCCTCGCTGCCGGCGCCATCACCGGCAGCACGTTGCGAAAGAACAACGCCCGGGATCGCTCCGTGCAGTGGTTGAGCAC
>CAIKWU010000626.1 GCA_903831155.1 uncultured Planctomycetaceae bacterium
AGGCGCCTTGCGGGGGGTGGCCGGCGGGGTTGCCGGCAGCAATGTGCAGCTCTACATGACGGGCAGCGGCAACACGCTGTGGACGTACACCGACACCGCCGCGGCCGCGAGCGTGCTCAGCGGCACGCTCTCGGCCTTCACGTCGCTTGCCATCGCCTCGGGGAGTACGGCGTTCAGAGGCGTGGTGCTGGTGCCAACGGTGGTGCCGGAGCCGAGTGCGACGCTTCTGCTCGCTGCGGGGGCGGTGGGCGGCGTTGCCGCGTGGCGGCAGCGCCGAAAAGGCCTGAGCCCGCATCCGCCGGTCGATCCTGACGTTTTGCCTCGATGAAGCGATCGAGAAGCCAGTCGAGTCGGCCGAGGCAGGGCGGCCGACAGGTGGTGCTGCTGTCGGGCGGCAATCCCCAGATCGCCAAGGGCGACGGCGATGGGCCCGTGCAGGCCTACATCGCCGCGATGCCCGATTGGAAGCAGGATATCGGCAGAAGACTTGACGCTCTCATCGGGTCGGCGGTGCCGTCCGTGGAGAAGGCCGTGCGTTGGAACTCGCCTTTCTACGGTGTCGAGGGCCGGGGCTGGTTCATCTCGTTTCACGTCTTCACCCGCTACGTCAAGGTGACCTTCTTTCGGGGCACGTCGCTGAAGCCTGTTCCACCGGGCGGAACCGCGAAGAGCGGCGACGCCCGCTGGATCGACATCCACGAGGGCGAGTTCGACGAGGGGCAGATGACGGCATGGGTGCGACAGGCCGCGAAGCTGCCGGGCTGGATCCCCTGACGCGTCAGGTTCCGGCGAGGCGTGGGCGCGGGGCATCCTGTGCCCCTCGCCGAGTTGTGGCCATGAGCGTGCGGACGGTTGTCGTCGCGTCGCGGCTCACGGCGCCGGCAGGAGCCGGAGCCCGTCGCGGTCGTCCAGAACCACGCGAGCCCCCGTCCGAGGGTCGTGGAGTTCCCCAATGCTCGCATCGCCATCGCCGATCACAGGCTGCATGCCGCTGATCGCCCGGGCGACGTCTGCATCGAGCCGGTCGAGCGGGGCGAGCGAGCCGCCCCCGAGCAGGATCGCGACCGGATCGGACCCGTCACTGGAACAGATCACCGCCTTGCCCGGGTGAGCAAGCCTGAGTTCCCGAACCTGCCGGGCCGTCTGCGGGGCCGACCGCCCCTTCGGACCCGTCCACGCCCGCAGCTGCTGTCGCGGCGTCAGCCGCTCGCCCCCCCGAGGCGCGTAGGGCGTGCCGTCCGCCGCATACCACCAGTACTTGAGATCGATGGCGTCGACCTCCTTCGCGAGCGTTTCATCGGCGAGGATCGCGTCCTGCACGTCCCGGGTGCAGGAGAGGGCCACCAGGACCGTTTGCCCCGTCTCCCGGCGCCAGTCGCGGATCGTCTCGAGCCAAAACCGCACGAAATGGTCAGGTCCCGTGTACTCCTCGCCGATGGTCACGATCACGTTTGGCGACGACGAGAGCACGTCGAGGCAGTGGCGAATGTAGGCCGCATGCAGCCTCCGACGCACGGGGTGCGTCACGTCGTAGAACGGCCCGGCCACGTCGATGCGCCCGCCGGGCACGAACTCCGGGGGCTCCGCGAATCCCGTCTCCTGCAGGCAGTTCGCCGGCCGCCAGGGAAAGTCCATCCAGTGGGCCGCCGACTCGAGAATGTTGTGCTGAAAGTACATGTGCGCGATCAGCACGAGCCCGTGGCTCTCGCACTCGCGAGCGAACGCCCTCAGCCGGTCGAAGTACCAGGGATTGAATCGCGAGAGATCGTACTTCGAGAGCCCGTCCCAGGCCGTTCCCTCCCCGCTCCGGGCCCACGGCTGCTCCTCGAACGGCGGCCAGACCTCGGGCGTGATCCGTCGCACCGTCTGGTGGTCGTCGCGGCGGCGGTCGTACCAGAGCCCCCAGTGATGCTCGATCACGCGGCGGCCGGTGTCGTCGAGGCGGCCGGCCAGATCGACGAGATCGGTCGTGTCGGGAGCACCCTCACGGCCCGGCACGAAACGGGTGATCGACGGCTGAAACTCGCCCGCCCGCACGGGGAGGGTGTGCCCCTTCCACCACGGCGGCACGAGCCTCGGCCCGGTCACGACCCGGCCCTCGATCGTCAGCCAGCCATTCACCAGCGAGAGCGGCCGCAGGCGATCGGGCTCGCGGCCCGGT
This sequence comes from uncultured Planctomycetaceae bacterium, assembly GCA_903831155.1. Taxonomy (GTDB): domain Bacteria; phylum Planctomycetota; class Planctomycetia; order Pirellulales; family UBA1268; genus QWPN01. The sequence continues at coordinate 2,162 of CAIKWU010000626.1, forward strand.
GCAACGGCCACGTCCATGATCCGCACAGCATCGGCAGCCGGCACCGGCTCGACGTCGATCGGCACCACGGGAGGCACCGCGGACACCCGCTCCCGGAGCTGCGCGTCGTAGAGACACCTCGGCTCGATCGACTGATCAAGCTGCTTCCAGAAGCCGTCGCCGACGACCTCCCCGCGGGAACCCACGGCCCAGTTGGACGCAGTTGGCGGCATCCGACACTCGACGAGCCCCGCCGTGCAGCCCCAGGTGGTGCAGTTCGCCGCGGACCAGCCGGTGCCGTGGTCTCCAGTCTCCCGATTCGTGAGCCGCAGGCCGCCGCCATCGATCTCCACGGTGTCGTACAGCACGCCCGTCGCCCAACTGCCGAGCGGCCCGCTGGAGCCGTGGGCTCGGATCGCCCTGCAGCGGACGAACGCATTCGGACCCGGCGCGAGGTGCCCCACACCGAAATCCTCCCGGCCATGCGTCGCCGTGCACTCGCGGACCAGCACCTGGCCGCCGCCTATGAAGAACGTCCGCCGCCGCCAGCCGCCGATCTCCGACCGCGGCTCCCGCGAGTCGCACCGCTCCACCGTCACCCGCGTGGCCGAGTCGCGGACATTGACGGCCGAGCCCGCGAGGCCCGTGAACGTGCAGTCGCGAACCCAGGCGTCCCGGACGTTGGCGAGGCTGACGCCGTCCCACGCATGGTCCTCGTCCATGGGCCGCTCACTGCCGCAGGCCGACTCGAGGCTCAGGCGTTCAACTCCCACCCGCTCGATTCGTCCGGGCCAGTCGACTGCCCGCACGGTCGCCTTCGCGAGCGCGGCGTCAAGGGCCATCGGAACGGGCACGTCGAGCGTGATCGTGTCGCCCTCGACGGCCACCACCGACCGTTCCCAGGCGACGTCGAGGGTGCCCGGTTTCCAGTCGAGCCACGAACCGCCGCCCCGCGACGGAAAGCGGTTCATGCCGAGGGCGGCGATCCACTCGGGCGTGCTTGGGTGCTCGATCCGCACGCGGGCGCCCACCCCGAAGCCGTGACCGGCCGCGAGGGTCAGCCTCGCGGCGCCGCAGGGCACGTAGGCCTCGACCACCGCAACGCGACGCGCGTCTGCCGCGGCCCGCTCGGCGGCCCCGCTCACCGCGATCACGGCCCGCCGGTCCCGGCCGGTCGCACGGATCACCGTCCGACCCTCGCGTGCGCGGCCCCACCCGCGGAGCACCACCCCGCTCGCCGTGATCCGCAGCCGGCCATCCACGTCGTAGATCCCGGCCTCGAGGAGCACGGCCCCGCGGAACCCCGACTCGTCCGGGATCCGCGACGCGACGTGGTCGATCGCCCGTTGGATCTCCGCCGTGTCGTCGCCATCGATCGGCGAAACGACCACGCGCGCCGGCACGACGGGTGGCTCGATGCCGCCGCCCGCGTAGCCCGCATGCGAGTAGTCGGGCATCCGGTCGCCGCGGGGACCGATCTCGTAGGCAAGCTTGCCGTCCGGGCCGACGTGCACGTATCGGCTCGAAAAATCGGCGGCCGAGACGGCCGCCGCCCACACCATCAGCCACCCGAGCGGCCCCGCGACCGCGAGCGCCCCTGCCCGGACGGCTCCCGATGAGCTAATCCGCGGAACCGCGGCCACGACGTTTCCACTCATGTCCCACCCGTGGGCGCGGTGGCGAGATGGTCGAGGTAGCGCTCCAGATTCGTCCAGTCCGATCCAGCCCTGATGTGGTTGCCGTCGGCGGCGTTCGCCGGATCGAGGCCCTCGGCACGCTCCCACTCGTCGGCCATGCCGTCGCCATCGGTGTCGGCCAACGCGGGCCCCGACTTCAACTCGGGCCATCCCCCCACGTCCGCCTGCGTGTCGATGATGCCCGGCAGGCCGCCACGGCTGCCCTTGAACGTGAAGGTTCGTCCGGCCACCTCGCGGAGGATGCGGCGGTCATGTTCGTCGAGCGCGGGGCGATTTGCGCCCACGTCGGCCATCACGCTCTCATAGGCCGCGTCGGCCGACTCTTCCGTGATCAGCGACTCGCAGAAGGGCCGGTCGAGCCTGATCGTGGGAACGGCCTCGGCACTCACCACCACGCCGCCGTTGGCCCAGTTGTCGGCGTCAAACTGCGGACGGTCCACCATGCGATTGCCGGCGATGAAATACTGCTGCGGATCGGCCGGCGTGCCCGTGTCGGGCTTCACGAGATGGAACACACGGGTGGCGGGGCCGGGAAGGTAGTAGTTGCCCACGAAGGTGAGCGCCTTCACGCCCCCGTCGGTCGTGCGGCTCTCCCAGTTGTAGACGACGTTGTTGCGGATATCGAGGCGGCCGGCGAACTTGCCGCCGCGGCTCAAGCCCCCGGCGAGGCTCCAGTTGCGGCCAGCGCAGTGGGCGAGCAGGTTGTGGTGGAAGCTCCCGACGTCGCCCGAAATGCTCCCGGCGAAGGAGTGGCCCTTCCCCGGCTGATACTTGCGGTGGTTGGCGATGTTGAGGGCCTCGGCCACGAGGCACCGCTGGACCGTGATGTTCTTCCCACCACGTGAGCTCACCCCCTCGTCGATCGACCAGCTCACCGAGCAGTGGTCGATGATCGAATGGTCGGAGCTGGCCAGCCCCGTGCCGTCCTGCGTCTCCCCCGACTCGTCGCCCACGCGGATCCGCACGTGCTGGATGACCACATCGTGGCCGCCGAGGCAGCCGAACGTGTAGCCGCGGACGCAGATGCCGTCGCCCGGTGCGGTCTGGCCCGCGATCGTCACGTAGGGGTGGCGGACGATGAGCTTGCTCTTCAGGGAAATCGTGCCGCCGACGCGAAACACGATCGTCCGCGGGCCTTCGGCCTCGATCGCCTCCCGCAACGAGCCCGGCCCCGAGTCGTCGAGGGTGGTTACCGCGATCACCCGGCCGCCGCGGCCACCCGCCGCCAGCCGGCCATGCCCCTCGGCACTCGCGAAGGCCGGCACGCCCACGCGAAACCGCCACACGGGGCCTGCCGCCACGTGGCCCTCGCGGTCGATCGTGTCGACCCGCCAGAACCAGTCGAGATTCGGGCTCTGCTTCTCGCGGCGGGCAGCGCGAGTCGCCTCCGCAGCCTCGATCTCATGCGCCTTCGTGCGGCCGAGGTGCTCCGGAGCCCCGGGCTTCGCCGCCTCCACGGCGGCGCGGTCGCTGCCGAGATAGACATCGCACTCGGCCGCCGCTGCGGGCGTGAGCCAGCGGAGCAGGGGAGTCTCGACGGCATGCTCGTCGCCGTCGGCGGGCGCGGGTCGGCGGGCCTGCGGCCGTGGATCGGCGGCATCGAGCACGAGGCCGTTCAGGAAGATGCCCCTGGCCGGCCCGCCGCCCCTCGCGGGCGTGAACCGGACCGTCACGGCCCGGTCGGCCGTGGCGTCGAATGCGGCGAACACCACCGCCGCCTCGTCGTCGTGCTCAACACGGTGGGCCGGCACGACGCCCTGTGCGACGTCGCGGCCGTCGATGGCCACGTCGAACGCCGCCGCCGGATCCTGCGACCAGGCCGAGTGCCACGACGCGAGGGTGTGCCTGCCGGGCGGCAGACCCTCGACCACGAGCTCCAGCGCGGCACCGCCGGCGTTGGGCACGAGGCTCGCGCCGTCGGAGGCCAGCGTGGCCTCGAAATCGAAGCCCCGCTTCCACCAGTCGCTCGCGATCGTCGCTCCCTCGCCCACGGCCCGCAGCGTCAGCCGCACGTCGCCGAAGGTGCCGCTCGCGGTCGTCGCGTTCGCCTGGCTCATGGGGATTCGCCAGTCCGTCCAGCCGCGGGTGCGGACATCGTTGCGGCCGTTGTCGCCGTTGAGCTCGACGCGGAGGGGGGCGGCCCGGACCACCGTGGCGGCGACGAGACAGACGGCGAGCAGCAGGGGACCACGCAGGATGCTCATGGGAGTTTCGCCGGATCGATCACGACGTGCGCGATCGCCTCCCGGTTCCAGGTGTAGGTGACGTGAACGAGGCCGTCGGACGACTGGATCACGGCCGGATAGGCGAACGATCCCGACATCGTCTCGAGGGCGACGACGGGCGTCCACGTGGTGCCGTCGCGGGAGATCGCCACGTCGAGCGGTGTGCGGGCGGCCGACTTCGTGTGGTTGTAGACGATCAGGTGCCGGCCGTCGGCGAGCGTGACCGCGTCGGTGCCCGAACTCGGCGTGGGCAGCGAGCCCAGCCGCATCGGCCCCCAGGTGCGGCCACCGTCTCGGCTCTCCACCTCGAAGATCCGCCCCTGCATCGTGCGGCCGACCGCCAACAGCCTCCCGTCGCCGAGGTCGAGGAGCGATGGCTGGATCGCGTCGACGAGCTGCTCCCGAGGCGTGCCCTGGGGTGGAGGCTCCTGCTTCGTGCGGGGCGAGACGTTGACCGGCGGGCCGGCCACGAACGTCCGGCCGCCGTCGTCGGACCGCTCGAAGTGAACCCGCCAGCCATCGTGCTCGGTGCTCGCACCGGCGATCACGCCGCCATCTCGGAGCACGATCGGCTTGTTCTTGATCGGCCCGATCACACCCTCGGGAAGCCGCCGCACGTCACCCCAGGTCATGCCGCCGTCAACGCTCTCGCAGGCCACCCCCCACCAGTCCCGCGGCGTCGGACCGATCTTGGCATACAGAAACAGCGGCCCGTCCGGCCGCCCCTTGAAGAGGACCGGGTTCCAGCAGGGCTCACGGTGGCCGTCGGCCTGCGAGCCCGTGATCACCATCTTCGGCTCACCCCACCGCGTGCCGTCGTGCCGGGACACCCAGATCTCGACGTCGGGATTCCGCTCGGCGGTGCCACCGAACCACGCGGCCACGAGCTTGCCGGGAGAGGCCTCGCAGATCGTGCTCGCGTGGCAGGAGAGGCTCGGCCAGCACCTGGGCGTGATCAGCTCGCGGAGCACGACCGCCTCATGCCCGAGACCGGGGTCGACGGGCGACCCATCGCGTGGCGGCTGGACCGTGACCTTTGATTCGAGTTCCGGCACGACACGACGGAGTTCGTCGGCGACCAGTTCCCCAAACACGTTCGCCCCCTGGGCGTTGAGATGCGTGGTGTCGACCGACCCGTCGTCCCTCCGCGGGCTCAAGGCGTGGCACCCCTCGGGACCTATCCGCTCGCAGAGGGCGAGGCTGCGGTCGTGGAGTTCCACGAGCGGCACCTTTTTCGCACGGGCGATCTCCCGGACGATCTCCGCGCGGGTGTCGAGGCTGGACACGAGCCGCCTCGGAGTCTGTGGGGCCTCGAAGTTTCGGCGGACCAGCGACGTCACGAGCACGGGCACCGCCCCCTTGGCCCGGGCGTCGTCCACGTAGCGATTCATGTTGTTGCGATACTCCTCGGGCTCGGTCGATCGCCCGGGCTTGCCCGGCTCGTCGTTGTGGCCGAACTGGATCAGGTAGTAGTCGCCGTCGAGGGCGAGGGCCTCGTCCCAAAGCCCCTCCTTGATGAAGCTCGACGAACTGCGGCCGTTCTTGGCGCGGTTC
>CAIKWU010000627.1 GCA_903831155.1 uncultured Planctomycetaceae bacterium
CTCGACCTACTCAGGGTACCCTCCAGAGACAATCACTTTTCGCGTACGGGCCTGTCACCCTCTGTGGACGAACTTTCCAGAACGTTCCGCTAAGTGCTTGTTTGGTAACTCCGGTGGAGGGCCCTACAACCCCGAGGTGGAAACCACCTCGGTTTGGGCTGTTTCCCTTTCGCTCGCCGCTACTGAGGAAATCGATTTTTCTTTCTTTTCCTGCGGGTACTGAGATGTTTCAGTTCTCCGCGTTGGCTACTGCAGCCTATGAATTCAGATGCAGTCAGTTCGGGCATCCCGGGATCATCACCTGTTTGACGGTTACCCCGGGCTTATCGCAGTCTTCCGCGCCCTTCAAAGCCTCCTGATGCCTAGTCATCCCCCATGCGCCCTTTCTAGCTTGACCACCCGAATCGAATGCTCGCGAACGAGCCCACGTTTCGGATGAGCTTCACCGGACCATCGCATTGCCAGGCCCACCGCATCACTGCGGTCACGCCGGCTCGGTCCAGTGGAACGATTTTTTCTCGCTCTTTTCCAGGCACGCCGCCTGCAGCATGAGCTGCACACGTCGCCCTGGGCCTTGGGAGAACGCCTCTGAAGAACCGCTTGAGACGGCTCTCCATCGACATTCTTTTCAAGATGCCAATTACCACGACCAAATTGTCAACGAACGAGAACGAGCCAACGGTGGACGAAGCCACTGCCGGCCCGTGGGCGGGAACCGAACCCGGGATAAGTGGGATCGGCCGCGACAGACCCAAAACTTAGCGGCGGCCTTTCCGATCGTCAAGCGGCCGGAAAAATCCGGGGAATCCGCCCGATTTTCGTCGCCACGGTGAGGGTATAACCGATTCCATGATGCGCGGCGGTCGTCCCGGTGGTTCGGCGTGGTTGTGGCTCGCAGCGGCCTTTTTCGCCGGCCAACCGGGGTGGGCCTCGGCCCAGGCTCCGCCGGCCGTCGCCGTCCCCGTGGTGGCCGCCCGGGTGGTCAGCATGCAGGCGGCCAGCGGCCAGCCGTTCGTGGGGACCGTTCTGCCGGCCCGGACGAGTGATGTGGGCAGCGCCGTCGATGGACGCCTGATCGAACTGCCCGTCGTGGACGGCCAGCGGGTGGCCGAGAACGAGCCGATCGCCCAACTGCTCCGTGGCCTTCTCGAAATTGAGCGAGCGGGTGCGGTCGCGGAACTCGACCGCCGGCGGCAGGTGCTCGCCGAACTTCAGGCCGGTTCGCGGCCCGAGGAGATCGAGCAGGCACGGGCCACGGTCGCTGGCTTCGAGGCCCGGCTCGCCTATGCCCGCGACCGCCTCAAGCGGCTGGGCAGGCTGGCCGAGCGTGGCACGAGCACCGCCGACGAGCTCCAGGATGCGCAGACCGAGCTTCAGGCGATCGAGGCCCAACTTCGGGGCGGCCGTGCAGCGCTCGCGCTGACAGAGGCGGGCCCACGCAAGGAGCAGATCGCCCAGGCGGCGGCGGCGGCGGCCGTCCAGGACGCCGAGGTGCAACGGATCGACGACCAGCTTTCCAAGCACACCATCCGGGCACCGTTCACCGGCTGGGTGGTGGAGCGATTCACCGAAAAGGGCCAGTGGGTGGCACGCGGCGGGCTGATCGCCCGGATCGCGGAGCTGGAGTCGGTGGAGATCGAGGCGCAGGTGCCGGAGTCGTCGGTCGCGTCGCTCCGCGAGGGCGCGGAGGTGCGGCTCGACTTCGACGCGGCGCCGGACCAGGCGTGGATCGGCCACGTGACCCGGGTCGTGCCGCAGGCCGACCTGCTGAGCCGGAGCTTCCCCGTCCGCATCAAGCTCGAGAACCGCGTGGTCGACGGCGCGCCCGTGATCAAAGGGGGCATGCTGGCGAGGGCGTGGCTCCCCGTGGGGGCGACCGGCAACGTGCCGGTGGTGCCCAAAGACGCCCTCGTGCTCGGCGGGCCGAAGCCGCTCGTGTTCTGCATCGATCCGGTCGGGCCGCGGGAGGGCGTGGTCCGACCCGTCGAGGTGGCGCTCGGAGCCGCCGTGGAGGGGCACGTGGCCGTTCGCGGTGGCCTCGATCCAGGCACGCTCGTCGTCATCCGCGGCAACGAGAGGCTCCGGCCGGGAATGAAGGTCGCCTTCGAGCCTCCGGCGGAATGAACGGGCAGGCCGCCGCCCGGCCGCGACGACCATGAACCTGATCGAAGCGTGCGTCAACAGCCCCGTGAAGGTCGCCGTCGGCGTGATCCTGGTCACGCTCTTCGGGGTGCTGTCGATCCTCTCGATGCCGGTGCAGCTCACGCCTGAGGTGCAGATCCCCACGATCACCGTGGAGTCCCGCTGGCGGGGCGCGAGCCCGCAGGAGATCGAGCGGGAGCTGATCCAGCCGCTCGAGGAGCAGCTCCGCAGCGTCGAAGGGCTCGTCAAGCTCTCCAGCGACTCGGGAAGCTCCTCGGGCACGGTCGAACTCGAGTTCGCCGTTGGCACCGACATGTCGCAGGCCCTCGTGAAGGTGAACACGCGGGTCCAGCAGGTCCGCGACTGGCCGATCGACGCCGACCGACCGGTGATCAAGACGTCGAGCGCCAACGACCGGCCGGTCGCCTGGTTCATCCTCGGCCAGGCTGCCCCCGACGCGGCCATCGTGGAGAAGGCCAGGGCCGATCATCCCGCCCTGGCCGCCGACCTCGACCGGGTGCTGTCGGCCCGCACGCCCGACCTCGCCCTCTTCCGGCTGCGAAAACTCGCGGCCGCCCACCCCGAGCTCGCAGGCCTCGCGCCCCCGGGCATCGACGTGGAATCCGTGCGGCGAATGGCCGAGGACGACATCGAAAGCCGGCTCGAGCGGGTCGACGGCGTTTCGAGCGCCGACCTCGTCGGAGGCCGCGAGGACGAGCTGCAGGTGATTGTCGATCCGCAGCTGCTCGCCGCCCGCAACCTCACCATTGAGGACCTCCGCCTCGCCCTCGCCAACCAGAACCAGGACACCTCCGGCGGCGACCTCTGGGAGGGCAAGCGGCGCTACGTGGTCCGCACCCTCGGCCAGTTCCGCTCCCCGGAGCAGGTCGAGGGGGTGATCATCACCCGTCGCGACGGCAAGCCCGTGTATGTCCGCGACGTCGCCAAGGTCCACCTGGGGAGCAAGAAGCCGGACGGCATCGTCCGCCGGTTCGGCGCCCGCAACATCGCCATCCGGGTCACGCGAGAGCCGGGAGCCAACGTCCTCGACGTGATGCGTCGGCTCCGCGAGGTCACCTCCCGGATCGACGCGCAGCTGAAACCGAAAGGGCTCTCGCTGTCGCTTGTCTACGACGAGACCACCTACATCGACTCGGCCATCGGGCTGGTCAACGACAACATCCTCGTCGGCGGCCTGCTCACGCTCGGCACGCTGCTCATCTTCCTGCGGAACATCCGCTCCACGCTGATCGTGGCGCTCTCGATTCCGGTGAGCGTGATGGGCACCTTCCTGGCCCTCGCGGCCTTCGACCGCACGCTCAACGTGCTCAGTCTCGCGGGCATCGCCTTCGCCGTGGGCATGCTCATCGACAACTCCGTGGTGGTGCTGGAGAACATCTTCGTCCACTGGACCGCCGGCGAGCCTCCGCGGGAGGCGGCCGTGAAGGGCACGCAGGAGGTGTGGGGCGCGATCCTCGCGAGCACGCTCACCAACGTCGCGGTGTTCCTGCCGGTGCTCTTCGTGCAGGGCGAGGTGGGGCAGCTCTTCGGCGACATCGCCCTGGCCATCGCCGCCGCCGTGGGCCTGTCGATCGCCGTGTCCGGGCTCATGGTGCCGGCGGCGGCCGCCCTGCTCCTCCAGAGCCGACACGCCCGGGCCGCCGCCGCGGTGGTGGCCGGAGACGGCACCGCGGCGGAGGGTGCGAGGCCTCGCGGCGACGTGTTCACGAGGTTCGGCGCCGCCTTCATGGGCGTGGTCACCGGCATGAACCGTTTCCTCCTCGCCAGCGGCTGGCGGGAGGCGATCGCCTCCGCCCTGATCGTGGCTGCGGCGGCGGTGGCCACGTGGCTCCTGATGCCGAAGGTCGAGTATCTCCCCGAGGGCAATCGCAACCTCGTGTTCGGCATCCTGCTGCCGCCCCCGGGCTACAACATCGACGAGCTCCTGCGGATGGGCGACCTCGTCGAGCAGCGGCTGATCCCCTACTGGGACGTCGATCCGGGCACGCCGGAGGCGAAGGCGCTCGACGCTCCGATTCTCGACGACTGCTTCTTCGTGGCCCGTGGCCGGAGCGTGTTCATCGGGCTGCGGTCGCTCGAGCCGCTCGAGGCGGGCAAGCTCGTGCCGCTCGTCCGCCGGATCGCCGCCGACCTCCCCGGCACCTTCGCCGTGGCCAAGCAGTCGAGCCTGTTCGAGAACGGCATCGGCTCCGGGCGAACCGTCGACATCGAGATCACGGGGCCGGACCTCGCGACGCTCGTGCAGCTCGGCGTGAAGGTGATGGGCAAGCTCCCCGAGGCGACGCCCGGCAGCCAGAACCTGCCCAAGCCTTCGCTCGACCTCTCCAGCCCCGAGGTGCAGCTCGTGCCGCGGTTCGAGCAGGCGGCCGACATGCGGCTCGACGCCCGCCAGCTCGGCTACATCGTCGACTGCTTCGTCGACGGCGGCTATGCGACCGACTACTTCCTGGACAACGACCGCATCGACCTCGTGATCAAGGGAGACGACCGGTTCGTGCAGCGGACGCAGGATCTGCGGACGCTGCCGGTGGTCACGCCCGGCGGCCAGCTCGTGCCCCTCGAGGCCGTGGCCGAAATCCGCGAGTTCTCCAGCGGCCCCGAGCAGATCCTCCACCGCGAGCGGGAGCGGGCGATCACGGTGCAGGTCTCGCCCCCCACGAGGATGCCGCTGGAGGAGGCCCAGGAGCGGATCGACCGGCTGATCGTCAGGCCGCTCGAGGAATCGGGGGCGCTCGACGGCGGCTACCGGATCACGCTCGGAGGCACCACCGACAAGCTCGTCGCCACCTGGAAGTCGCTCTGGTTCAACCTCGTGATCGCCGGCGTGATCACCTACCTGCTGATGGCCGCCCTCTTCGAGTCATGGGTCTACCCCGCCGTCGTCATCGCGTCGGTGCCGCTCGGGAGCGTCGGCGGCCTGCTCGGACTCTGGCTGCTCAACGCGGTCGGGGCCTCGTTCGGCATCTTCCAGCCGCTCGACGTGCTCACGATGCTCGGCTTCGTGATCCTCGTCGGCACCGTCGTCAACAACCCGATCCTGATCGTGGAGCGGGCGCTGCAGCTGGTCCGCGAGGGGAGCACGGAGCCCACCGAGGCGATCCTCGAGGCGGTCCGCAGCCGCGTGCGGCCGATCTTCATGACCACGCTCACCACCGTGCTCGGCCTCCTGCCGCTGGTGCTCTTTCCCGGCGCCGGCAGCGAGCTCTACCGCGGCCTCGGCGCCGTCCTGCTGGGCGGGATGCTCTTCTCCACGCTCGTCACGCTCGTGCTCGTGCCGGCGCTGCTCGGGCTCTGCTTCCGAGCGTTCGGCACGGGGCGGGCGGCAACCGCCGGCAGCCCGGCCCCGGATCTCACGGCGTCGGGCTAGTGCCGACACGCAGCATCCAGGCCGCCAGAACCGCGCGGGCCGTCCAGGCGACGGTGCGGATCCAGTTGCTCCGCACGAGCCGGTCCACGACACCGGCCGAGTGATCCTCGCCGGCGAGTTTGGCATGCAGCGGCACCTGCAGGAGAAACGTGGAGAGCCAGATCACCGCCACGAGACCGAGCCCCGCGATCGCCGCTCCGCGGCCCACGCCCGCCGGAGGCCACACCGCGATCGCGGTGGCGGCCACCAGTTCCACCAGCATGAACGGAAGCACGACCGGGGTGGTCCGCTGCTGATTCTCGATCGCGTAGTCCCGCGAACGCTCACCGGAGATCGCGGCGAACATCGGGTAGTGCACGACCTGCACGAACCAGATCAATCCGCACATCGCTCCCGATGCCACGGCCTGTGCGAGCAGGACCGCCTCGCGAAGCGGCATGCCGGCGATCGCGAGATCATTCATGCGGGGCGAACGCCGCCGGGCGGTTCTGGCGCCAGGCGTGGACGAGAATCAGGGCGAAGGGGATCCACCACAGGAGGTCGTTCGTCGGGAGCGTCCAGCCGAAGGCGGGCGGCACGTCGCCCTGGATCACGCCCATGACATACCCCAGCGGCCCAAAGATCTTCCCGAGAAACCCCACGAGCACGATCGGCCAGTGACGCACCGGGTCCGCAGACGCGGCAAGGTAGCCGACACCGTAGACGCCCACCACCATCCCGACGCACTGCCAGATGAACGGGTAGTTCGGCTGCTCGAGGCCGGTGAGATCGAAGAGCCAGGCCGGGTAGAGCACCGTGAGGGCGCCCCACGCCAAGTTGTAGATCCCCGCGGCAATGAGCCAGCGGTGCATCCAGAGCGGGGTGGTGGTTGGTTCTGTGACGGTCGCCATGATTGGAGAACGATAGTCGCTCCACAGCCGCCGGCGAGAGGGGGGTCACTCGCCGATGTCCTCGGCCCAGAGCTGCGGGTGCTTCCGCATGAACTCCCGCATCAGGTCGATGCACCGCTCGTCCTGAAGCACGGTGAGCGTCACGCCGCGTTCCGCGAGCAGCTTCTCCTCGCCCATGAACGACCGGTTCTCGCCGATCACCACTCGGGGGATGCCGTAGAGCAGGATCGCCCCGCTGCACATCGGACACGGGGAGAGCGTCGTGTACAGCGTGCACTCCCGGTAGAACGCCGCCGACTGGCGGCCTGCCCGCTCGAGCGCGTCCATCTCGCCGTGCAGGATGGTGCTCCCCTCCTGCACCCGTCGGTTGTGCCCGCGGCCCACGATGCCGCCGTCGTGCACCACCACGGAGCCGATCGGGATCCCGCCCTCGGCGAGCCCCTGCTCCGCCTCCTCGATTGCCGCCAGCATGAATGCGTCCATGACGGCCGAGGATACCGGCTCCCAACTCATGGCGTCCATCGCGGCCCCTCAGCTGGAGATCTCGGCGAGCAGGCGGTCGAGCCCGCGGCCGTCCACCTCGCCCGGCAGAAAGGCGGCCGCGCCGGCCTCGCGGGCCGCGAGTTCGTCGTCGATGTCGTCGTCGCGGCCGCGGACGACAAGCCGCGTGCGTTCCAGTCGCAACGCCCGCAACCATGCAGCGAGCCCGTCGCGGCCGCCCACCGGATGGAGGAGGTCGATGAACGCGCACCGATACCGTGTCGCCCCGATCATGGACCGGGCCGCGGCGCGGGCGAATCCCACGTGGCCGCTGCGGCCATCGCGGCGGATCGCGGCGAGCACGCGGTCACGCGTGGCCCGGTCGGCCGACAGCACGAGCCAATCGACCGGCTTCGGCCAGGCGACATCCGCGGTACTCGCACGCCGCTGCCGCGCGGCCGGCGCGACGGGCTCCGACGTGAGACCGACGGCGTGAACGATCATGGCGGCACCTCGCTGGTTACAGGCCGCATTCCCTGCGCGGGAACGCGCCGCATCCAGCCGGCGCCACCACTCGCCGAACCTTTCGGACGCAGCGGCCCAAAGGCAAGCGAGGGCCATGGTTCATGAGGCGGGCCTGTTTCCGGCCCGAATTCACCGCTGGACACCCCACTCCAGTGCCGCCCGGCCTTGAGTCGAACGCCCCACCCGGCTACCGTCCGCCGCCCCCGACGGAGGAACCCTGCGATGCGGAATGCGACGGCCTTGTGGCTCATGCTGCTTGTCACGACGGCGGCCGCCCGGGCGGCACCGCCGGCCACAGCAGAGAAACCGGCGGGCACCGTCGAGGGGCACCCCGCCCTGCTCCGCTCGCCGCGGCACACGACCACGCACCGCGGCCACCGTGGCGACCCGGTCAACATTGCCTTCGTCGGGACCGAGGAAGAGTTGCACCGCGCTCTCTCGTTGGCCCGCTGGTATGCCGCCGATCCGATCACGCTCAAGTCGTCGCTGCGGATCGCGGCCGACGTGGTGCTGAAGAAGCCCTACGACCACGCCCCGGTGAGCGATCTCTTCCTCTGGGGACGGCGCCAGGATCTCGCCTACGAGCAGCCCGTCGGCGACAGTCCGAAGCAGCGGCACCACGTCCGGTTCTGGAGATCCGAGGAGGTCGATGCCGCCGGCGAGCCCCTCTGGCTCGGCGCCGCCACGTTCGACGAGCGGGTGGAGCTCAGCCGCACCGCCGGCGGGGTCACCCACAAGATCGCCCCGGAGGTGGATCGCGAGCGCAACAAACTCGTCGTCGACACCGCCCGGTCGGGCGTGCTCGACGGCTACTACTGGGTCGATCGCTTTCACCTCGACCGCGAGGGCGTCAACGGCGGCGGAGACCCCTATCGCACCGACGGCCGGCTCGCCGTGGGCGTGCTCGACGTCCGCCGCTGACACGGAGCCAGTCACGGGGCGACTTCTGCTTTTCCAGAAAAAGCGGAGGGCTTCCGGGTGCTGGAGCGAATCGCCCCGCGCCGTGGAGCGATTCGCTCCACATCGACGCCGGTGGTGGAGCATTCTGCCCCACCCCGCTCTCGGGGGCCGGTGCACCGTGGCCGCCGAGTTTCCCCGCTCTCTCCCCGGAAAAAACGGGGTTTCGTCAGAAAGCACCGTACGAGCCGCGCGATTGGCATGGGACCTGCATTTTGCTTCCCTCACGCTCCGGAACCCACCCATCCCTCCAAAACGATTCCCCCCACCGCCATGCTCTCCCGCACCCTTGGCTCGCTCGTCGTCCTGTCAACCCTCGCTGCTTCCGTCGTCTCGGCCGGCACCGTGTACGAGGTCAACACCACCGGCGCGACGGCGACCGGCTCGAAGAACAACAGCGGCGTCTACATCGGCCAGTCGTTCAACTCGGGCACGAACACGCTGCTCACGTCGGTGAGCCTGGAGATGAACCGCAACGCCCTTGCCATCGCCGACTTCGTGCTCGAACTCCGAGCCACCACCGGCACACCCGGCAACTACTTCGCCAGCGGCAGCCCGCTGGCGTCCGGCACGTTCAGCAACTCGATCCTGAGCGACAGCCTGGCCACCTCCTACACGTTCACCAACCTCAACTGGACGCTCTCGCCGAGCACCGTCTACATGATCGGGATCGCGAGCGAGAGCACGGCGACCGTGAAATGGACCCTCAACCAGAGCGCAACCCAGGACAACACCACCGGCTTCATCACCGGCTACTCGGGCTACAACGCCCAAGAAGGCAGCAACGTCGACAACGGCCTCCACGGCGCGACGATCACCGCGGTGCCCGAGCCGTCGACCTGCCTGGCCGTTGGCCTCGCCACAGCGGGCACGTGGGTGCTCGCGCGGCGGCGGAGAGGCTGAAGCCGATTCCGCTCGGACGGCAACCCGTCACCGGCCCAGGGCCGCGGCGTGAAGGCGGTCGTACCGGGCTCCCTCACGGCCGAGGTGGCTCTCGTAGAGGCACACCCGCCGCACGTCGGAGGCCCCGGCGTCGCTTTCGCCGCACGCTGCGATGGCGGCCGCAAGTTGCTCGCCGTCGTGCCCTTCCTTGCCGCGTCCTCCGGCCCGAAAACGGCCGAGCGTGAGGTGCGGCTGGTAGCCGCGGGCCTCCGGAGGAAAGCCGAGCGGCGTGAGCCTCTCGGCGAGTGCGTCGTGAAGTCGCGCGACGTCTGCAGCCCCCTCACGAACGCCAAGCCAGGCCACCCGCGGCCTCCTCACCTCCGGGAAGACGCCGATTCCCCCGAAGGCCATCCGAAACGCGGGTACGGTGGCGGCCGCCTCGTCGATGGCAACGCACACGCGATGCAGATCGGCGTCGTCCACGCCGTCGCCGAGAAAGTGCAGCGTGAGGTGCATGGCGTCCGGCGCGAGCCACGCGGCCTCCACGCCCGCCGCTCGGAGGCGGTCGATGATCCGCGCCGCCCGTGCGGCCACGTCGGCCGACGGGTCGATCGCGATGAAAAGACGCCGCTGCCGCATCGCTCACCTCCGGCCCCACACCGTATCATGCCGCGACCCTCACGTCTCCGGAGCAGCTCGATGCTCGTGCGCGTTCTCCTGATCCTGATCGCCCTGCGAGTGCCCGTTGCGGCCCGTGGCGACGACGCCCCGTTTCCCGTGGCGATCCGCGTCGACGCGGCGGGCGACCTCGGAGCGATGCCGGAGGTCTGGCGGTTCTTCGGCGCCGACGAGCCCAACTACGCCACGCTGCCGCACGGGAAGAAGCTCCTCGGCGAGCTCGGCGACCTGCGGCCGAAGCGGGTCTTCTTCCGGGCGCACAACCTGCTGACCACCGGCGACGGCACGCCCGCCCTCAAATGGGGCTCCACCAACGCCTACACGGAAGACGAGGCTGGGCGGCCGGTCTACGACTGGACGATTCTCGACGGCATCTTCGATGCCTACCTGGAGCGCGGCGTCCGCCCCTACGCGCAGATCGGATTCATGCCCGAGGCGCTCTCGGTGAAGCCCGTGCCCTACCGCCATCGCTGGCGGGTCGGTGCGCCATACGAGGAGATCTACACCGGCTGGGCCCACCCGCCCAAGGATTTCTCGAAATGGGAGCGGCTCGTCGAGGAGTGGGTCCGCCACTGCGTGGCACGCTACGGCCCCGACGAGGTGGCGACGTGGTACTGGCAGACCTGGAACGAGCCCAACATTCCCTATTGGCAGGGCACGCGGGAGGAGTTCTTCCGGCTCCACGACCATGCCATCGCCGCCGTCCGCCGGGCCCTGCCCGCGGCCCGGGTCGGCGGCCCCGACGTGGCGGGCGACGGCGGCGAGTTCATGGACGCCTTCCTCGACCACTGCCTCCACGGCACCAACCTCGCCACCGGCGAGCCCGGCACGCCGCTCGACTTCGTGTCGTTTCACGCCAAGGGAGCGCCCACCACCGTCGATGGCCGCGTGCGGATGGGCCTCCGCGAGCACCTCCGCACGATCGACAAGGGCTTTGCCCGGATCGCTCGGCATCCGGAGCTCCGCCGCACGCCGATCGTGATCGGCGAGTCCGACCCCGAGGGCTGTGCCGCCTGCCAGGGGCCGCAGCTCGCCTACCGCAACGGCACGATGTATTCGAGCTACACCGCCGCGAGCTTTCCGCGGAAGCTCGCGCTCGCCGAACGGCACGGCGTGAACCTCGAAGGCGCCCTCACCTGGGCCTTCGAGTTCGAGGGCATGCCCTGGTTCGCGGGGTTCCGATCGCTCGCCACCAACGGCGTCGACAAGCCGGTGCTCAACGTCTTTCGGATGTGGTCGCGGATGACCGGCCGAAAGCTGCCGGCGACGAGCGACGGCGAACGGCCGCTCGACGACGTGCTCAAGGCCGGCGTTCGCGACCGCCCCGACGTCGCAGCGATCGCCTGCCGCGACGGCGACACCCTGCGGGTGATGGTCTGGCACTACCACGACGACGACCTGCCGGGGCCCGAGGCCGCCGTCACGATCACGATCTCCGGTTGGAAGGGGGGCCCACGGCCACCGAGGCACTTTCGCATCGACGCCGACCACTCCAACGCGTTCACGCTCTGGCAGCGGATGGGGTCGCCCCAGGATCCGACGGCCGAGCAGCGGGCTGAGCTCATGCGTCGCTGTGGCCTGGAGACGGCCGCGGCGCCGGTCGCGCGAACCGAGGGCGACACCATGCTGGTCACGTTCCCCCTGCCCCGGGCCGGCGTCTCGCTGCTCGAATGGCGGGCGGCACCGCAGCCCGACGCGATCGTCGCCGCCGACGGCAGCGGCGACTTCACCTCGGTGCAGGAGGCGATCAGCAAGGCGCCGATGAAGACGGGCAAGGGCGACCCACGCTGGGTGATCCTCGTGAAGCCCGGCACCTACCGCGAGCGAATCCACGTGCAGCGGGAGCGTGGCAACGTGCTCGTGATCGGCGAAGACGCCGCCACCACGACGGTGGTGTTCGGACTGCACGCCAACCTGCCGGGGGAAGACGGCAAGCCGATCGGCACCTTCCGCACCCCCACGCTCTGGATCGATGGCGACGGCATGGAGTGGCAAAACCTCACGATCGCCAACGACGCCGGGCCGGTGGGGCAGGCGCTCGCACTGCGGGTCGACGGCGACCGCGTGTCGTTTCGTGACTGCCGCTTCCTCGGCTGGCAGGACACCATCCTCCTCAACCGCGGCCGGCAGTATTTCGCCGACTGCTTCATCGAGGGGCACGTCGACTTCATCTTCGGCGGCGCGACGGCGTGGTTCGACCGCTGCACGATCCGCTGCCTGAAGGATGGCTACGTCACTGCCGCCTCCACGCCCGACGGCACGCCGCACGGCTTCGTGTTCGCCGACTGCACGATCACCGGAGACGACGGGGTGAAGGCCTACCTCGGCCGGCCCTGGCGCGACTTCGCCCGCACCGTGTTTCTCCGCACGACCATGGGCGAGGTGGTGCGGCCCGAGGGCTGGCACGACTGGGACAAGCCGCACGCCCACGCCACGACGTTCTACGCCGAGTTCGGCAGCACGGGACCAGGGGCGAAACCAGAGTCGCGGGTGCCGTGGGCGAAGCCGCTCACGGCCGAAGCCGCCGCGCGGCTCACGCCCACCGCGGTGCTCGATGGCACCGACGGCTGGAACCCGGCAGCCGACTGACCGGCACGC
>CAIKWU010000628.1 GCA_903831155.1 uncultured Planctomycetaceae bacterium
GTATGCCGACAAGCGCAGCCAGGATGGCGAAGCGTCGTCGGCATCCGAGTGAGCGGCGGGCACGATGCCCGCCGCGAACGTCCGGCGACGGGGCACGGGCAGCCCTGAGCCACCGCAGGACGTCTGTGCAGGTCGGCAACCGGCACCCACGAACAGCGTGTCTCCAGGGAAGCCGGCTACGATGATGGCGTGGAAACGACCCGACCACTATCGCGATTCCGCACGATCGTCCGCCGCTGGCTGATCGCCGCGCTGCTCGCCTGCCTCGCGGCGGTCGTGCTCGCCGGTGGCCTGGTGGCGGCCGGCTGGGCCTACTTCCACCCGCGGTTCGACTGGCGAAAGGGCGTCGTCTACGGCACCCGACACGGCGACCCGCTCACGCTCGACGTGCTCACGCCACCGGCCCCCAACGGGCTCGGCATCGTGTTCATGGTGAGCGGCGGCTGGAAGTCGGGCCGCGACGTGTTCCATCCATGGCTGCTGGCGCCCCTGCTCCGTCGCGGCTACACGGTGTTCGCCGTGTTTCATGTGCCCCAACCCGTGGCGACCGTGGATGAGATCGTCGCCGACGTGTCGCGGGCCGTGCGGTTCATCCGCACGCACGCCGCCGACTATCAGATCGATCCCGAGCGGCTCGGTGTCGCCGGCGCCAGCGCCGGCGGCCACCTGTCGCTGATGCTCGCCACGCGCGGCGGGCCCGGCCCTGCCGATGTCGCCGATCCGGTGGACGCAGCCTCGAGCGCCGTCCAGGCGGCGGCGGTGTTCTGCCCCGTCACCGATCTCACCGACCTGACGGGATCGACCGAGGATCCGGGCGACGGCGGGCCGCCCCGCAACTACCGCAGGGCGTTCGACCAGGAGCCGGTTGACATGCCCCGCTGGCGGCAGGAGGCCCGCGAACTCTCACCGCTGTTCCACGTCACGTCCGACCTGCCGCCCGTCATGATCTGCCACGGCGACTGCGACACGCTCGTGACCCTCGATCAGTCGGTGCGCTTCCGAGATCGAGCGGCCCCGCTCGGCTGCCGCGTGAAACTGCGGGTCGTCGCAGGGGCCGGCCACGTCTGGCTCACGATGCCGCTCGACGTGATGCGGTGCGCCGCGTGGTTCGACTCGCAGCTTCGTGGTGACGCGAAGCCGGCCGCTGCAGGAACCGCGCCGTGAAAACGGCGATCGCTGGAACCACCGCGTTTCGCCGCTGGTTCACCGACCGCGGCTGGAACCCCTTCCCCTTCCAGGAAGAGGTCTGGGAGGCGGTGGCCGCGGGCTCGAGCGGCTTGCTGCATGCGCCGACCGGCACCGGAAAAACGCTCGCCGCCTGGCTCGGCGCGGTGGCGCGTTCGGCCGCGATCGACGCGACCGCGGGTGAGCCCGCGACCGGCCTCCGCGTCGTCTGGATCACGCCGCTGCGCGCCCTTGCCGCCGACACGGTGCGGGCGATCGAGGAGCCGCTCACCAGGCCGCGGCCGGTCGCAAGCGGCTGGACCGTCGGCCTGCGCACAGGCGACACGTCGGCCGCCGATCGCCGACGGCTGCGGGCCTCGTGGCCGACGGGACTCGTCACCACGCCCGAGTCGCTCTCGATCCTGCTCTCGCTCGACGATGCCCACGAGATCTTCAGCGCGGTCGACACGGTGATCGTGGACGAATGGCACGAACTCCTCTCCACGAAGCGGGGCGTGCAGACGGAACTCGCCCTCGAACGCCTGCGATCGCTCCGCCCGGGCCTCGTCTCGTGGGGCCTCTCGGCCACGCTCGCCAACCTCGGCGACGCGGTCGAGGCGCTCGTCGGGCCGTCGCGGGCGGCGGACGCGAGGCTCGTATCGGCTGCGATTCCACGGCGGCTCGATATCGAGACCCTGATCCCCGAGCCGATGGAACGGTTTCCCTGGGCCGGCCACATGGGCATGCGGCTCCTGCCGCAGGTGGTGGCGGCCGTCGAGCGGGCCTCGACCACGCTCGTGTTCACCAACACCCGCTCGCAGGCCGAGCGGTGGTTCGACGCGATCGCGGCGGCCCGGCCCGACTGGAAGAAGGCGATGGCGCTGCACCACGGCTCCGTCGACCGCGAGCTCCGCACCAGGGCCGAGGCCGGCCTCCGCAAGGGCGGGATGAAGTGCGTGGTGGCGACATCGAGCCTCGACCTCGGCGTCGACTTCGGGCCGGTCGAGCAGGTGCTGCAGGTCGGCAGCCCCAAGGGCATCGCCCGGCTCCTCCAGCGGGCCGGCCGCAGTGGTCATGCGCCGGGCGCCACCGGCCGGCTCGTCTGCGTGCCCACGCACGCCCTCGAACTCATCGAGTGCGCCGCCGCCAGGGGCGCGGTGAGCGAGGGCACGGTCGAGGCCCGGCGGCCGCTCACGTCCGCGCTCGACTGCCTGGCGCAGCACATCGTCACCGTCGCCTGCAGCGGCGGCTTCCGCGAGGCCGACCTGCTCGCCGAGGTCCGCCGCACGCGGGCCTTCGCCGATCTCGACGACGCGTCGTGGCGGTGGGCGCTCGACTTCGCCGCCCGCGGTGGCCCCGCGCTCACGGCCTATCCCGACTACGCGAAGATCGTGGAGCGGTTCGGCCGCTGGTATGTGGCGAGCAAGGCGATCGCCCGCCGCCACCGCATGAACATCGGCACGATCGCGGGCGACGCCACGGTGGAGGTGAAGTGGCTCCGTGGCGGCAGGCTCGGCACGGTCGAGGAGTCGTTCATCTCGCGGCTCAACGAGGGCGACCGGTTTCTCTTCGCGGGCCGACCGCTGGTGCTCTTTCGGTTCGACGGCCTCACCGCCTGGGTGAAGCGGAGCCGCGTCACGGCGGCGCTGCAGGTGCCGCGGTGGAACGGCGGGCGGATGCCTCTCTCCACCCTGCTCTCCTCGGCCGTGCTCGATCTCGTCGGCGACGCGGTGAAGCCCGGCGGCGGCCGCGCGGCGCCAAGGGAGGTGGCGGCGGTGCTGCCGCTCCTCGAAATCCAGTCGCGGTGGAGCCGGCTCCCCGACCGCGACACGCTCCTCATCGAACGGTGGACCGGCCGCGACGGCCACCACGCCTTCGTGTTTCCCTTCGAGGGCCGGCTCGTTCACGAGGGGCTCGCCGCCCTCGTGGCCTGGCGGATCGCCCGGGCCAAGCCCGCCACGCTCACCTTCGCCTGCACCGACTGGGGATTCGAACTCGCGGGCCGTGAATCGGCGATCAACGACGAGCGGACGTGGCGGCAGCTGCTTTCGCCCGCCGATCTCCTCGAGGATCTCCTCGCCTGCCTCAACACCACCGAGATGGCCCGGCGACACTTCCGGGAGATCGCCCGCGTGGCCGGCCTGATCGCCGGCGGCCGCAAGAGCGACCGCCAGACGCAGGCCTCGGCCGGCCTGATCTTCGACGTGCTCGCGGAGCACGATGCGACCAACATGCTCCTCGCCCAGGCCCGCCGCGAGGTGCTGGAGCAGCAGTTCGAGTTCCGCCGGCTCGCGGAGGCCCTCGACGCGATCGCCACGAAGGAGATCCGTATCGTGGAGACGCGCCGCATCACGCCGCTCGCCTTCCCGATCTGGGCGGAGTTCGTGCAGTCGAGGCTGACGACGAAGGACTGGCTCGCGCGGATCGCCGACATGGCGAAGGAACTCGAGCAGGAAGCCGGCGGCCGGTGAGGCGGGGGCTTGGGGCTGCCCGTGCCCCGTCGCCGGACGTTCGCTGCGGGCATCCTGCCAATCCTGTTCGGCACGGGACCTGCGGAGCGAACCGGTCCGTGTCGCTCGGTGTTGACCGGAATCTGCCGCCGGAGTTCCCCGCCAGGGAAGCCCAATCGCGTAAGCGATGGGGACAGCGTCACCGGTGACGCAGGCTCAAGGCTGCCAATGCCCCGTCGCCGGACATTCGCGGCGGGCATCATGCCCGCCGCTCACTGCATGTCCGCTGCGCTTCGCCATCCTGGCTCCGCTTGCTCCCATAGCCCGGCTCCCGGGGCACCGGCAGCCCCTCGCTGAGTCGAACACTCGACTGCGCAGCAACGAACTCCACGGACATATGAGGCCGTGGCTGCGCCGTCGCGGGCTACTTGCGTGAAGCGATGAAGACCTCGAGTTCCTTGAGGCTGGCGAGTCCGATGAGGTAGTACCACACCATTTGATACATCGCCCTGTTCGGCTTCTCACCCGTGTAGATCAGGATCAGCATGCAGACGATCATGGCGCAATACGCCTGAATCTCCACGCCGTTGTGCTTGTCGGAGAACAGGTGTCCGCAGCCGAGCAGTTGCTTGAACGTGCGGAAGAACATCTCGATCATCCACCGCAGCCGGTACATCTCCGCGATGAGTTCAGCCGGCAGGTCGAGCCGATTCGTGACGAGCCGCAGCACCCCGTCGCACGTCGGTCCTCGCATGTTCCGGCAGCCCGCGTGCGGTTTGACGGCAACACGAATGAGACGCATCGGATGATCAGGGAGCGTGCGGTGCCGCGACTTCCAGCCCAGGTCGACAATCTCGTCACTGATCACGCTGGCGGCACGATCAGCCTCCGTCAACTCGTTGGCATGAGTGACCGTGGCCGAAGTCCTGTCTGATGCCCTGCAGACATAACTACTCCCCGCGGCATGGATCGCGTTCCAGAGCCGGTAGCTGATGTAGCCGCGATCAAGGATGTAGCAATGGTCCGCCTCGATCGTCCGTAGCAAGACCGCTCGTTCATCGCCGTCACCCTTGGGGCTCGCCGGCGTGGCGTCGATCCGCACTGCCCTGCCGCTGAGCACCTCGAAGTGCGTGTGCAGCCGATAGGCCGAGAGATGCTTGCCTTTGGCCCTAGGCGTCCACGCGAGCTCCGCCACACGCTTGACCGTGGCGATGACGGTGCCATCCACGGCCGTAATCTGCTGCCCTATCGAATCGAACCGACGATCAGGCCGGCTCCGGATCGTGTGGCCGAGCTCCGCTGCGATCTCCTTGAGCGGCACAGGGTCAAAGATCGCCACCGATTCAGAGAGGGAGCCCAGCGACGCCCGGCTGACACCGAGCCGCTTGCGCACCTTATCGAGAGCACAGGCCCGCTGCAGGTCGCGAAGGCTCTCAATTGCCGGGCTGAACAGCGACATCAGAATCAGTGCACAGTACTGATCCATGAATAGCCGACGATTGCCGGCCTTATCGCGCTCGGTGCCCACCTTCCGCAGCCGTGAGAGCAGCGGACGAATCTTCCGCAGGCACCTCAGTCCCTGCACGTCCTGATCGCGGATCTCTCGCTTCCTGCTCGCGGCCATGCCCGGCACCATAACGCCGTGGGGGCGAGCGCGCAACTCGCCTCAACTTCCCAAGACTGCCTCCCCTTTGGTGCGCAAATCCCGTGCCGAACAGGATTGGCA
>CAIKWU010000629.1 GCA_903831155.1 uncultured Planctomycetaceae bacterium
GCCCGCTCCGGATCGTCGGTGGTGCGGTTGAGGCGGGCGAGGTCGAGGTTCTCGATGAAGACGTCGTATCGCCCCGGCCCCTCGGCCAGCCCTGCCCGAAAGCCGTCCATAAACTGCACAAACGCCGGGCGTGTCTGTCCCTCCTGGTCGATCACGAGCACCCGCTCGGCAGCTGGAGGCGGCGTGAGCGATGCCGCCACCGGCGCATCCGCCGCTGTCGCGACGAGACGCACGAGCATCGCAATCACGACACACCAGGTCGCAATCACCATCCGGCGGCCGATCGACATCGCTGGGTCCAGGAGAGAGTTTCGGGGTGCACGCCACCGCGGGCATCGGCAGTGTCGCAAGTGGCCGACGGCGGAGAAAGCCGTGCCCGTCCAGCGGGAGCGTCTGTGCCGTTCATGCCGGCAGTCGTGCCCGGACCGGCGTGTTTTGGGCCCCCTGCGCTTCATCGACCAAAACGTTGCGGCCGATACCTCCCCATGCTACCCTTTCGGGCAATCTTGTGGGCCGTTTCCGCGAGCCCCATGCAGCGAACTCTCTGTCGTTTCCTGAAGGACCTGCCGCCATGATGCGAATTTCGCTCGATTCTCCGGCCCTGATCGCGATTCGCACCTGGCTGGCTGGCACAGCGGCACAGCCCTCGCAGCGGTCCGGCCGCAGCGGCCGCCGCAACGCATCCCGCCTGCCGTTTCGGACCGAGCAGCTCGAGCCGCGGATGATGCTCGACGGCGGCATGACTGCCCAACTCCCCAACCTCGTGGCAGCAAGCGATACCGGGGCTTCGAACACAGACAACGTGACGCATGACCGGACACCCGACCTCAAGGGCCTCGTCCAGGGCCCGGCGAGCCAGGTGCGACTCCGGATCGACGGAGTGCGTGTTGCCACGCTGCCAGTCACCAATGGCAAGTGGACGTACACGGTGCCCGCCGAGGCCGCCCTTGCTGCCGGCAAACATACGATCGCCGTCCGTCCGGTCGCCGCTTCGGGCAAGCCTGGAACACTCTCCAAGCCGCTGGACGTCACGATCAGGACGGCGACCCCGAACGCCCCGACGCTCCTCGTGGGGAAGCAGTCGGACAGCGGCGTGAAGGGTGATGGCCAGACGTCCTACGCCACGCCCACGCTCCGCGGGGTGGCGCAGCCCGGCCGGATGGTGATCGTGTCGATCGACGGCGAGTTCGTGGGTCAGGTGAAGAGCGACGCCACGACGGGCGCGTGGAAGTTCAAGTCGCCGCAGCTTGCCAACGGCGTGCACGATGTCACGGCGGTGGTCGAGAACCGCGTGGGGCTTGAAAGCGCGGTGACGAGTTTCTCACTCACGGTCAACGGCGAGCGGACGGTGATGCTCGACGCCACGGGCGGGCGGACCATCGAACTGACGGCATCGCATCTCCTCGGCCAGGGATCGCAGGGCTTCATCGTCACCCAGGTGAACAGGGGCACCCTGCAGAAGTGGTCGGCGGCCAAGAATGCATGGCTGACGATTCCGACGAAGGCCATGACGAATACGGACCCGGCCTCGCTGCAGAAGGCCGCTGCGATTCGAAAGATCTCGTTCAACGATGTCATCCGGTGGACGCCCGCCCGCGGCGACGTCGGCACGGCTCCGGCCTTCTACCTCTGCCCGTCGGACACGGCAGGCGGCCC